>NZ_JBHVQS010000020.1:0-138606 GCF_042886435.1 Streptomyces sp. NPDC058000 | reverse complement strand
GACGGTCTGCCAAGGGCCGTACCGTTCGGGCAAGTCCGGCCAAGGCACCCCGGTACGGGCCCGAAATAGCACCCCATTGATCACCTTGCGGTGATCGGCCCACTGCCCGCCGGGCCTGCCGTTGGCGGGCAGTAAAGGCTCGATCTTCTGCCACTGCGCGTCCGTGAGTTCATGTCGCCGCACCATACGACGCACCTGCCCAGCCCAAGCACTGATCCACCAACCCCAGCAAGAGCCATCAGAAACGGCCTAGGCGGATCTCCCCGCACTCACCGCCCTCGCCGGGACGTCCCACGCCGGCTACTGGCTGACGGCGTGGGAGCGGAAGGTGCCCCACGAACTCGCCGACACCTCCGTGGCGTCGCGCCGGGTTATGGGCGCCGTCGACTACGGCACGGTGGTCTGGGACCTCGATCGGGTACGGGCGGCGGCGACTGCCATTTCCGCACGCGGCGACATCCTCCACACCGAGGCGGTCATCGACCGGTCCGACGGCGCCATCGCCGGCTTCACCGAACTGGTCGTCCCCGGTAGTGGGACGGGCGAAGCCCAGCACCACGGTGCCATAGTGCTGCCCCAGCACCGTGGCCGCGGCCTCACCCGCTGGATGAAGGCCATCTCGATCCTCCATGCCCGCGAACGCCATCCCCACCTCGGCGGCCTGCCGACCGACACCGCCGACAACAACCCGCACGGCGCGTCAACGACGAGCTCGGCTACCTACCGACGCACACAGCCCACGAGTACCAGCTCTCCTTGTAGTCCAACCCTCCCGGCGGTGCTCGGCCCTCCGGCGGGAGGGAGAGTGACGAAAGCCCGGACTGTTGAACGGTCCGGGCCTTCTGCCGGCGGAGGATACGAGATTCGAACTCGTGCGGGGTTGCCCCCAACACGCCTTCCAAATGTTCGTCCCGGGGTTCGGGTCAGACAACAGTCTTGGCTGCTGTCAGTGCTATCCGGTGGGCTTGGCTCAGGTTTCGTCTTCCATCGCGCTGTCGCAGTTACCGCAGACCCGGTCGGCGTACGCCTGCGGGTACCACGGTGAACTCGGGTGTTCCGAGGGCCGCCAGGAGGATGTCTCCATGGCGAAGGTGTCCTTGCCGCAGAAGGTCCGTGGGCCGGGGGAGGAAGGCGCTCCTGGAGCGCCGGGCGCTGCGTGCACTCGTCGGACCCGGGCCCCGGCCTCGCCGGGTCTGGTGTCGGTCGTGCTCGCCGGTTGGTCGAGCTCGTACACGACGATGATCTCCATGCGCCGACCGTAGTCCGCCGGTAGCCGCGCAGGCGGTAGCCAATCGCCGTGATCCGGTATCTGATGAGGATCCGGGCTTCAGCGTGGTGGGACGCCGGTGGCAGCGTCAAGGCTCGATGGTCTCGCAACCGGTGCCGGCACTGCCTTCGGGAGGGGCCGTCGCCAGACGGGCGGGAAGGGCTACCGGGGGCGTGCGTTCCCAGGGAATGAATGATGCGGGCGGTTCCGGGGAATGGCGCCCGCGCTGGCCCAACGGTGCCTCGTCGATCTTCCAGGGCAAGGGGGCCGTCGGATTGGTAGTGATCGTCCGGCGGTGGGGTGGGGTGTTTCTGAGGGGCGGCCGGTGGCGGGCATGAGAGGCCGTCTGGCCCTTGCAGGCCGGGCGGTCGAGTGGGGAGCGCGCCTATCAAGGGCGCGTGGGCCCCGAGATGGCTTGTGGTCTACCGGCACCTGAGGAGTCTGCTGAAGCGTTCGATGCTGACGGTGAACCCCTATTGCGCCGCGGTGCCGACGAGCTGATGGAGCTCCTTGAAATCAAGAATGCTCATCACCGTCCCCTTCCTCGCACACGCCGCGCGGCATGTTCCGGGCAAGCGCGCCGAGTTGCTGATGTTGCTCGCCGTCCTCGCCGACCACGAGCCGGCAGACATCGACTCCCCGCACTGGCCGAGCAGTTCGGTCGCCGCAGTCTGCGTCGAGCTCTGCCAGGTGCTCCCTGAGCTGTTGTCCTGCCTCGTGGACACAGAGCGAGGGGTGCGCCGGGCGGCGCTGCGGGTGGTCGCGGCCGTGGCTGAGCTGCTCCCGTCGGAGCTGCGAGTCTCGGTGGTGGCCCAGCTCGAAGGGCTCTACGCGAGCGATCCCGTCCCGGCGGTGCAGGCGGACGCGTTGGTCGTCCTGGGCCGGTTCGGCTACGAGACGGAGGTACTCGAAAGCTCACCTGCCGAGGTTCGATTGGCGGCGGCCATGCTTGGTATGGAGCGGTCCGGCCCGCCGTACCCAGCAGACCTGGTGGACGCCGTTGCTGAATACGGTGCCGAACCCGACCCTGGGGACGACGGCTTTCCTTGGTCGGGCACCACCTCCCAGGACGAGCAGCTCAACCAGCTGCTCACCCAGGATCCGGACGCGTGCCTCACCGTAGCCGCCCGCTGGATCGAGGCCGGAGACCTGGGATCGCGCGGTTCCTGGCTGGCCCAGAAGATCGCTGAGACCTGGCGCGACCGGGAACCTGCCGTGCTGAACCTACTGGTGGCGGCCCTGCCTCACCAGAGGAACACCCGGGCCCTCGCCAGCCGACTTCGCACCATCGCGCACTGGATCGAGCACCTACCCGAACCAGGAGCCGACCTCCACAACACGCTGCACCAGTACGCCGATACCGACGACGAGACCGCAGAGCCAGCGCTCCTCGCCCTAGTACACGCCCGCGACATCCGCGCCCTGACACAGGTACTGCGCCGCCCCAGCGCCGGGCTGCTCGCCGCGGCAGCGCGGCACTTCCCCACGGCAGCCGACCAACTGATAACCGCGATCCGCTATCAGCTGGCAGCGGGCGCCACCGGGAACGAAGGCATCGCCCTCGTCGGGGCACTGGCGCGGTTCGGTGCCGCCGCCCGCCAGGCGCAGCCGGAGCTGGTCGACTGCCTTCGTACAGGTCGCGCGACCATCGTCGCCGCCCGCCAGCTCGGGCTCAACGGCATCGCGACGCGAGAGATCACCGACCTGCTGTTCAAGGCCATGCAGAGCACCGATCTCTCGCTGCGGGCTGCGGCGGCTGTGGCCCACTACCAGCTGACCAGCGACGCCACCCCGGCACTTCGCACGTTCGAGAGCCTGCTCACCAGCAAGGGCCAGACCCACTGGTACCTGAGCACCCTGCAACCGCTGGGCAGCACCGCTGCACCGCTGCTGCCGTTCATCGAGTCTCTGCTGGAGGCCGGGCAGTGGACCCGGATGGCCGCCGCCGAGGCCCACCACTGGATCACCGGTTACCCGGACCGCGCCGTTCCCATCCTCGTCGAGCTGGTGGAGCCCACCCCGGTCGGCCTCCGCGCCCTGAAGGCCCTCACTTGCACAGGCCAGCTCCCGGATGAACTCCGCCCGACCCTTCGCAGCTTCGTGTTCTCCCCGCTCCGCCTACTCGCTGACTCCCCCCTCTCAGGGCAGGGCCACCCAGATGAAGAACTCCGAACCCTGGCACGAGCGTTGCTCGCCGCTGGCTAGCTACTTGCCCCTGAAGAAGTCTGGATCGGCGCTGGGTTGACCTCTGGGGAGAGCTGGTGAGGGGTGCCGCTTGGCCGCGACAGCGGAGGGGGGTCGTTGTGGCCGGGGGTGGGACGATGTTGCGTGTCGCGGGAGTGCAGGATCCCTGGTGGGAGGTGCTGCCGGAACAAGCTCGGCAGCTGCCCGCCGAGCTGGCCAGGATCGATGCGCATCTGGACGACGAGCGATTCATCGCCCCGTGGCGCGCGGTGTTCGCCGAAGGGCTGGGGCGGCCGTCGATCCCGGTCGAGACGCTGCTGCGGCTGCTGTATCTCAAGCACCGCTACCAGCTCGGGTACGAGATCCTGTGCCGTGAGGTGGCGGACTCGTTGAGCTGGCGGCGGTTCTGCCGGATCCCGCTGACGTCCCGGGTGCCGCACCCGACCACGTTGATCAAGCTGGTGCGCCGGAGCGGAGTACAGACCGTGGAGCAGCTCAACGCCGCGCTGCTGGGCAAGTTGGCGGGGGACGATGCAGTGAGGCGGCGAGCCAGTCAGCGATGTGCCGGTGGCGTTCGTGCTGGCGCCGGGCGAGCGTGCTCAGCAGTGCGACCAGGGCCTCCGCGGCGGTGTCCACCGGAGTGTTTGGGCCGTCGTCGCGGGTGGGTGAGGCATCCGGTCGCCCCGGTCGCCTCCCGTAGGCTCCTGGCATGCCTTACGGGGTGGACGCGCGGGAACTGTACGAGGCTCTGGCGTGGTACGAGGGGGGTGGAGCCGTACGAGACGATCGTCGTGCCGTGGCTCGATCGGGCCCAGCGCGGCTACCGCGCCTGGCTGGCCACGGCGGCCGAAGACGGCTCATGGCGGGCCGAGAAGGGAAGGGAGCCCGACGGGCAGGAACTCGTGTGGGAGCTCTACGCCCTGCACCGGGTCAGCGACCAGCTGCTGCTCACCTTCCAGCCTCCCTCCGACGATCCCAACTCCCCGGACCCGCAGCCCCTGCTCTCGGAACGCGAGTACACCGGCGTATTCACCTCGCTCGGCATGACGCCGTTCGAGGACGGCGACGCATTCGACCCGTTCCTCCACGAGATCGTCGAGGTCGAACAGGCCGAGGACCCGCACGCGCCGATCGAGATCACCGAGGTCCTCTGGCCCGGCCTGATGCTGGGCCAGCTGCTGTTCAACCGGGCCGGCGTGCGGATCCGCGCCGGCGTCGAGCACGCGCAGCGCGGCGTCGCGGACCGTTCGCCGCTGTACTGGACCTTCCGGCGTCGCCACCGGCCGACGGTCGATCTGTCCCAGGGCTGGGGCAGCAATTCCCAGTGGCGCACCGACTTCCGCCTCGACTACCGGACTCCGGCCGGCGATCTGCTCAACGTGGCGGGGAACCGCCCGATCGACGGCAGCACCGACTTGCACCCCGACCACCCGGAGAATCTCAGCCGCGAGGAGAGGCTCCTGACGCCCGGCGACCGGCGCGAGCTGTTGCGCCACCGCTGTCTCCTGCGCACGCCCGAGGCCGCCGACGCACTGGCCGGATCGCCCGGCTGGGAGAGAAACCTGATGCCCTTCGACTGGCGGTTCCAGGACTGGAGGTCGTCCCCACGTGAGTGAGGTGTTCCGCCCGCGAGCATTCGCCGGTGCCGGAGAAACTCCTCTTCCCCACGTACGCGGGGGGGGGTGCCTCTATGTTTTTCGTCAAGCGAGGCGCGGGGTTCTGGCTTCGTAGAAGGTGCCGTCGCGGAGCATCGCGAACAGCACGCTGATGCGGTGACGGGCCAGGTGGAGAAGAGCCTGCGTGTCCCCAGGACGGGGCGGTGCTGGACGAGTCGGCACTGGCCGGCCAGGCTGCGCGAGAGCTCGCCGAGGAGTTGGGGATCGGCGCAGCCGCCGAGGATCTGAAGCTGTGGGTTGTCACCCGCGGCGAGAACGGCAGTGTCGGCCTCACCTACCTCGCCCCAGTCCTTCCCGAGGCAACGCTGCGCACAGGCCTCACCGTTGCTGCGGCAGCCGAGCGCGTCCAGGGCCGCGAACCAGAACTCGACGACATCGCCCTGGTGCGCTCACCGGACGAACTGACAGGTCTGGCCGGTCCGCACGCGGACTACCTCAAGCCGATCGTCTGCCGCTTCTTCGGGTGTCGCTGAGTCAGGCGCTGACGAGGAAGCGCCGACCGAGCGCGTTCACCAGGCCCTCCAGCGCACCCGGGCCGACGGGGAGGCCGACTGGGCAAGGTGGCGTCGGGAGAACCCGGGTCTCGCCGCAGACTCGGCTCAAGTTCGCGACATCGAGCCACCGATGACCGGGACTTCCCTCACATGACCAACGTGCCTGACGAACCATCGGAGGACATACACTGCAGCGGTGTCGGGCAGGTCCCTGCTCCGTCCGATCACCTGTATTCAACCCTCCGCGGCCGGGCCAGAAGGCTCTGCCCCCGGATTCCGGCCGGCCCGTGACACGGTTCGGAGCCGGACCCGGTCGCATGCCGCAGCCGGTTGCGCAGTGACAGGTAGCGGTCCTCGGCCGATCCGGCCCTCCGGCTCGCACGCAGATCTCCCCCTGTGGGGCCCACTCATATTCCCGCGTTACACCGCCGGTGCTCCGGCTCCCGCGCCGCATGTGCACCGCACAGCGCCGAAGCGGTCGGCACCGGCCGGTCAGCACGACCCCGGCGCCGCCGGGTCATGGTCACCAACGCGGTCTCCGGTTCGCCGTCACCCTGCCTTCAGGCCGGGCACGCGCAGTGCGCCACTGGCCGCCTTCGAGGGGATAGTTGTGAAGCTGAGTGCACTGCTCGACGGGCACGACCACCACGTTCTCCAGGGTGACCTGGGAACGCCGATCAGCGCGGGGATGACCTTTGACGTCCGCCAGGTGACGTCCGGCTCGCTGTACATCGCGGTCCCGGGCCACGAGCAGGGCGGTCCCGGGCGCATCGCAGAGGCACTGGAGCGCGGAGCAGTGGCCGTGCTGGCAGAAGACGGCGCCGCGCCGCCCGAGCCCCTGTCCGGGCGCGTGTGCGTGGTGGGGGTGGCCGATATCCGGGCAGTCGCCGCGGTCACCGCCTCCCGCTATTACGGGCACCCCGGCCGTGCGATGGACGTGGTGGCGATCACGGGTACGAACGGCAAGACCTCCGTCTCGTACATGGTCGAGTCAGCCCTGCGGATCGCCGAAGGCGCGAAGGTGGGCGTCATCGGCACTTCGGGCAGCCGGATCGGCAGCCGGAAGATTCCGATGCCGAGGTCGGTCCTGACGACACCGGAATCGCCGGACCTCCAATACCTGCTGGGTCACATGCGCGACCGGCATACGGGCAGCGTGGTGCTGGAGGCCACTTCCATGGGCCTGCTGCAGCGCCGACTGGACCATGTGTTCATCAACGTCGGCGTCTTCACCAACCTGACCCAGGATCACCTCGACGACCACGGAACCATGGAGAACTACAAGAACGCCAAACTGCGCCTCTTCGAGGGGCTGTGCGACCGCGCGGTGGTCAACGCCGACGACCCCGTCAGTGCACAGATCCTGGCCTTGATGCCCGGCGCGGTGACCACGTACGCCGTGGACGCGTCGGCCGACTACCGGGCGACCGACCTCGTCGTGGATGCCACGGGCAGCCGATTCATGCTCCACCACGACGGACACAAGTACCCCGCAGCGATCCCCGTACCGGGCCGCTTCTCGGTCGCGAACGCGCTGGCCACCCTGGCGGCATGCCACGTGCTCGGCCACGACCTCCAGGCGCTCGTCAGCGCCCTGGACCGGATGCCGCCCACCCCCGGCCGGTTCGAGCGCTACCCCACTCCGCAGGGCGCCTGCGTCATCGTGGACTACGCGCACTCCCCGGATTCGCTGGAGAAGGTCCTCGCCACGATCCGCAGTTTCGCGACCGGCCGGGTGATCACCGTCTTCGGCTGCGGCGGCGACCGGGACATCACCAAACGTGCCGCCATGGGAAAGATCGCCGGGGAGCATTCCGACCTGTGCGTCCTCACCTCGGACAACCCGCGCAACGAGGACCCGGAAACCATCCTGGACCAGATCACCCCCGGTCTCGCCGCCACCGGGACCCCCTTCCACCGGGAGGCCGACCGCCGTACGGCGATCCGCTACGCGCTGTCCGCCGCTAAACCGGACGACATCGTGCTGGTCGCCGGAAAGGGCAGCGAGCCGTACCAGATCATCGGTGAACAGCTGCTCCCCTTCAGCGACATGGCTGTGGTCCGCGAGCTCTGCGGGTAACACAGGAGAGGCCCGCCGGTCCCCCTCATGACGCGGCAGGCCACACAGTCGGTGCTGATCACGGTGACGTGCCAGCCTCGCTGGGACAGGCCCTGCTGGAGGGGGCGCCGGGCGATGTCAGCCATGGGTGCGGGGTTCTCGGTGGCGACGTCGAGGTCCTGGCTGAGGCGGTTGACCAGTCCGTGGACCTGGACGGCGTAGCCACCGGTGATGACCAGGGGGTAGGGGCTGCCGATGGCGAGGACGTCGGCTAGAAGCCGGCGGTGGAGTGCGCCGCGGTGCACTGGGTCGACAGCGGTTCGGCGACGCTGTTCCACGCGTCTGTGCTGCCTCCGTACTGGCTTGGCGGTGCGGACGGTCCAGGGGAGGCTGGAGAGGGGGCTCAGGAGGCCGATATGCGCGTCCAGGACATCCGGATCGGCGAGACCTACCAGGTGAAGGTCCCCCAACGACTGCCGCCGGCCCTGCGGGACCGGCGGCAGCGTACCCGTGCCGATGTCGCTGCTCCTGGAGCTCCCCGCCGGCCCCGAGTACGAGATCGACGGCTTCGTCACCGACACCGACGGCAACGAGGTCACCCTCCCCGCCACCGTCACCTACACCGGCCTGCCCGCAGTCTGGCTGCGCCCCCTCGAAGAGCCCGTCCGCATCGCCCCCAGCACCGCCCGGTTCTACCGCGCCCGGGTCCAGGCGCAAGCCACGGGGATGGCCGCCCAGGACGTCGCGCGCGCCGCCGAGGGCGCGAAGGAACACCGGCGCGACATCGCCGGACAGGCACTGGACAGCTACCGAGCCGAGCTATGGCTATGCATCGCCGAAGTGCAACACGAGGAATGGCGCCGGATCTCCACACTCATGACAGACACGGCGATGAAGACGTACGTGCCGCAGAGCGACCCGGAGGGCGTTGCACCAGACTTCGTGACCACAACATCGCCACCGGCGCCGCGCCCTGTACGGCACGCTGCTCCGACCTACCGTCGCGCGCTTGTGGCAAAAGCCCTGGTCGAGGCCATCCAGGGGTCACACATGAGGTCAGGGTCCGCGAGACCCGTATGCGTCACACCTGCGGGACGTGACATTCACCGAATGCTCGGTGGCGGCACGTGCCGTGCGGCGGGGGCGCGGAGCCCCAACAGTGGAAGTCATGGACGACAACATCCTCTTCCTGAACGTCACGGGCCCGCCGGCCGGCCACCACGCGCTCGACGCGCTGCGCCAGGCGCACGCCGACGGCAAGGTGAAGCTGCGCGAGGGAGCGGTCGTCGCGCGCGACGCCGACGGGGCCCTCGACTTCCCCGACGCCGTCGACAACACCGGCACCGCCCGGGCCTTCGCCGCCGGCGGCCTGATCGGCGGGCTGCTCGGCATCCTCGGAGGCCCACTCGGCGTCATGATCGGCTTCGGCGCGGGTGGGCTCCTCGGCGGTGCGCATGACGCGCGCGAGGCAACCGAGGTCAATGCGGCACTGGACATGCTGGCGGCGGAAGTGCCGCCTGGGAGCACGGTGCTGGTCGCCGAGATCGTCGAGGGCGATCCGGCGTATGCCGACGGTCTGCTCGCCTCCTACGGGACAGTCGCACGGTATCCCGCGCAGAAGGTCCGCAAGGAGGTAGAGGCGGCGATCGCCGAGAGGCGCTGACCAGGCCGGGTCGTGCGTCGCTTCCCGCGGAGATTGTTCGGGTGGGTGCTGGCCGTCGATCAAGCGCGCGGATGAGGTGGCATCGCAGGAATGGCGGAGATGGGCAGGGGAGACACTGGCCGTCGGGGCAGGCCAGACTGTCAGTACGTGATGGAGGTGAAGGGATGAGCGTTGCCAGCTTTACGCACCACGGGCCCTGGAGCGTCGACGACGTCCTGGGCCTGCCCGAAGACCGGACCGTCCGCTACGAGCTGCTGGGGGAGTCGCTCGTGATGTCCCCCGCCCCCGGCCTGCGTCACCAGCGTGCAAGCTTCCGGCTCCACGTCGCCCTGGACGCGGCGGCCCAGGCTGCCGGCGCCTCGGTCGAAGTGCTGGAGGCCATCAACGTGATCCTGCCGTCCGGGCTGGTCGTGCCGGACATCGTCGTCGCCGACGCGGGCGCGACCGCAGAGGACGGCGTCAGCCTCGACGCCGAGGCGGTGCAGCTGGTCGTCGAGCTCGTCTCGCCCGGCAACAAGACCATGGACCGCAAGCTCAAGCCGCTGCTGTACGCGGAAGCCGCGGTCCCGCACTACTGGCGTCTGGAGTTCGACCCAGCCCCGCGCCTGATCACCAGCGAGCTGGACGCCGGCCGGTACGTCGAAACGGCGACCGCCCTGCCGGGCACCGTGACCCGCATCGAGAAGCCGTTCCCCTTCGACATCGACCCGGCCGGACTGGCCCAGCCGCAGCATAGAAAGTGAGTCCTCCCTCAGGAGATCGGCAGACCACCTGCGAGGCTCACCGCGACGTCGAAGACGCCGTCCTTGCGATACGGCCCCGCAGCTGACCTGTTCGAGGCCGCCGCAAGTGCCGGGCGGCGGCGCGGCACCCCGGAGTGCCAGGTGCCGCGCCAGCCGTTCACGCGGCGGCGGGGTCGGCCAGTGCGGGTGCCGGCCGGCGTGGCCGGTGATGAACTCCCAGATGTCGCGGTGGGTGCCTTGGGGGAACCGTTCGCTGAGGGAGCTCAGGCGGCCCGCTCGTCGGGGCCCAGTCGCTCGAAGGAGACCGGGAGTTGGTCCGGTCCGCGCAGGATGGCGTTCTCCCGGTACGGCGGCGGATCGGCGATCAGGCGCGGTGACTCCAGCCGGCGGGCCAGCGCGGTGAGCGCGATCTGCGCCTCCGCGCGGGCGAGGGTGGCGCCGATGCAGTAGTGCAGGCCGCCGCCGAAACCGAGGTGGGTGTTGTCCCGGCGGTCCGGGACGAACCGGTCGGGGTCCGGGAAGCGTCGCGCGTCGCGGTTGCCCGCGGCGAGCATCAGCCGGACCCTGGCGCCCCGCCGGATGGTGGTTCCCGCGAGGTCGATGTCGGCCAGCGTGCTGCGCCCGGACATCTGTACCGGCGGGTCGTAGCGGAGCACCTCCTCCACGAGCGGGGTGGCGAGGTCGGGGTCGGTGCGCAGCCGGGCCAGGGCGTCGGGGTGGCGCAGCAGGGCGAGGGTGCCGTTGGCGATCAGGTTGACGGTGGTCTCGTGGCCGGCGATCAGCAGCAGGCCGAGCGTGACCCGCAGGTCCACCGGCCCCATCCCGCCCGCCGGATCGGTATCGGACATCAGCCCGGACAGCAGATCGTCACCCGGGGTGGCCCGGCGCCGCGCGATGAGTCCCTCGAGATACTGCGCCAACTCCTCACGGGCCTGTTGGAGTTCGCGGAGTTCCTCCTCGGTCTGGGTGTCGATGGGGTCCAGTCCGCGGGTGAGCCGGCGGGCGAGACCGCCGAAGACGGCCTCGTCCTCGCGGGGTACGCCGAGCAGTTCGCAGATCACCGTGACCGGCAGGGGGTAGGCGAGGTCGGCCACCACGTCGAGCTGGCCCGGCTGGTCGCCGCGGTGCGCGTCGAGCAGCCGGGCGACGAGGGTTTCGAGGTGGTCGCGCATGCCCATGATGCGCGGGATGAACTGCTGGGTGACCAGGCGGCGCAGCTGGTCGTGCCGGGGTGGGTCCAGGACGAGCAGGCTCCTGAACGCGGGCTCGGGCGCGTCGGGGTTGAGGCGGTCGGCGCTGATCCGCGGATCGTGCAGCAGCTGCGAGATCTCCTGGTGGCCGCTGACGAGCCAGGTCCCGTCGTCCATGCGGGTCACCGGCTGCCGCAGCATCCGCGTGTAGTGCGGGTAGGGGTCGGCGCGGTTCTCGTACCGCAGGACGTGGGCGAACAGGCCGGTGGCCGTGTCGGGCGAGGCGGTGGTCATGGGCATGCTCCCTACGGGTGGGCGATCGGCGCCGGGGCGTCGGCTGCCGGGGCGGGGGTGTCGTGGCCGCGGAGGTCGCCGGGCTCGTCCCCGGCGGGATGCGCGAACTCCGCGTCGACGGGGTTGAGTTGAGACGGACCGTCGGGCGCGTTGAGCACCGGCGGGAACGGCGCCCCGGCCTCGATGAGCGCGGCATAGCCGTCCAGGACGCGGGGCGAGTCCACCGCGACGGCCGCGACCAGCCGGCCGCGCAGCCCGTAGGCGGCCACGAACCGGCGCTGGTCGAGGGCTCCTTGGGTGACGGCCACCTGGTCGGCGAGGTGCGGCAGCCCCACGGACTTGAGGTTGACCCCGAACTGGTTCGACCAGAAGGCGGGCAGCGGCCGGTGAACCCGGTGGTCCGGCCGGGCGTGCGTCATGTTGTAGGCGGCGGTCCGCGCCTGCGCCATGGCGTTGTCCCAGTGGTCCAGGCGCAGCAACTGCCCCGGGAAGAGCGGGTGCGGCCAGCGGGCGATGTCACCGGCGACGAACACGTCCTCGACGGCCGCCCCGTCGGTGCCCAGCGCCCGGCAGCCGCCGTCGCACACCACCCCGCGGTGGTCGGCGGCCAGCCCGGAACCCGCCAGCCACTCGGCGTTGGCCGGCGCGCCGGTGGCGACCACGGCCACCTCGGCGTCCACCACGGTGCCGTCGGACAGCTGCGCGCGGCGCAGCCTGCCGTGGGCATCGCCTTCCAGCGCAAGGACCGTGGTGTGCAGCCGCAGGTCCACCCCGGCGGCGCGGTGCCAGCCCGCGGCGACACCGCCGATCACACCGCCCAGCGCGCTCGCCAACGGGGCCGCGCCGCGCTGCACCACGGTCACCTCCAGCCCCAAGTCCCGGCATCCCGAGGCGACTTCGCCACCGGTGAAGCCGCCCCCGACGACCAGCACCCGGCGCGGGCCGGCGGCCAGTGCCGCCCGCAGCCGGTCGGCGTCGTCCCGGCCGCGCAGCGTGTGCACACCATCCAGGCCGCCGCCGGCCGTGTCGGGCCACGGCCGGGCGCGGGTGCCGGTGGCGATCAGCAGCCGGTCGAAGTCCACCCGCCGCCCGTCGGCCAGCACCACCCGGCGGCCGGGTATGTCCAGCCCGGTCGCGGCGGTGCCCAGCAGCCACCGCGCGTCGATGTTCCGCACCCGGGGCAGCGTGATGCGGTCGGTGGTCAGCCGGCCGGACAGTACCGCCTTCGACAGCGGCGGCCGGTCGTAGGGCTCATGGGGCTCGTCGCCGATGAGGGTGAGTTCCCCGCTGAACCCCTCGTCCCGCAGCGCCTCGGCGGCGCGCAGCCCGGCCAGCGAGGCGCCCACCACGACGATGCGGCCGTCGCCGACCCGTAGGGACGTGTTCATGGCGGTCACCGGTCCCGTTCCGAGGACAGCGGCGACGGCTCGGTGGCGCCGCTCAGCGTGATCGCCTGCACGGGGCAGGCCGCCGCGGCGCGTGCCACCTCGCGGTGCGCGCCGGCGTCGGGTGCGTAGTCGTACTCCAGCGACTCCTCGCCGTGGAAGCGGAAGACCGCCGGCGCGGCGTAGACGCACTGTCCGTAGCTCTGGCACCGGTTGAGATCCACCACCAGCCGCAGTGTCCCCGGTGGGGCTTGCGTGGTCATCTTTCTGCCTTTCCTCGCAGTTCGGCGCGGTCCCACCCGCCATCCACGGGCCGACGGCGCAGGGATCCGTCATCGCCATCGCAATTCAGATAGTGATCGCTATGGGAACTGTACTCGCTATCCGAACATTGACATAGTGATTGCTATCCGAATAGCCTGGCTGATATGAACGGCGAGCACGATGCACCCCGACGGCAGCGCCTGACCCGCGCCGAGGCCAAGGCCCGTACCCGGACGCTGCTGCTGGACGCGGCGGCGCGGATCTTCGCCCGCAAGGGCTTCACCGGCGCCTCGGTGGAGGAGATCGCCGAGGCCGCCGGCTTCTCCACGGGCGCGCTGTACTCCAACTTCGACAGCAAGGAAGCGCTGTTCCTGGAGCTGCTCTCCGACCGCCAGAACGATCGCATCGCGGAGGCCGCCCGAGCCCTGGACAGTCATGAGGCGGGCACCGGGGAAGCCGCCGCCGAGCTGGGTCGCCTGCTGATCGACGTCGCCGACAAGGACATCGACTTCGCCCCGCTCCAGGCCGAGTTCTGGCTGTACGCGGTCCGTAATCCGCAGGCGCTGGAGACGATGGCGGCCAAGCTGCGCGAACCCCGCCAGGCGCTGGAGCAGGTGATCAGCACGTCCATGGCCGAGCGCGGCGCGCCCGAGGAGGTTTCCGCCGAAGCCGTGGCCACCGTGGTCGCGGCGCTTTTCCAGGGCCTGGTGCGGCTGCGGCGCATCGACCCGTCAAGCGTGTCGGAAGAACTCTTCGCCCAGGCCCTGACCTGGCTGTTCGCCGGCATCAACGCCGCCGGCGCGCCCGCCGGCACCGAGGGCGACTGACCGCCGCGACCACCCCGCCCCGCCGCCTCCCCTCTCCTCCCGCCTCCTCCCGTCCTCCTGCGAAGGAGCAGCACCTCATGGATCCGGCCCCCCACGTCTCCCGCGCGGCCGTCCCGCGATCGCCCGGCGAGGCCCGGAAACTGCGGATTCGCTATGCCGTAGCCGGTGTCGTCATGGCGCTCACCTGGATGGGAGAGGGCGGCGAGCCGGCCTGGGCGCACGCCCTGCGCACCGCCGTGATCCTGCTGATCCTCCCGCCTCTGCTGCTGCGGTCCCACCGCCGTCTCACTCGGCAGGTTTACGAGGCCACCGACCCCCGTTGGGCCATCGCCCGGCTGATCACCGTCCGGACGGCCATCGTCGCGGGCGCCCTGGCGGCCGCCTACTCGCTCGGCTGCCTGCTGGACCCGCACGGGGCACAGCCCGCCGCCGCCCTGGGCGTGCGGCTGCTGGTGGTCCTGCTGACGATCCCGCTCCAGATCCGCCTGGCGCACCGTACCCGCGCGAGCGAGGCGCATCCGTCCACCGGACCGGTCCTCTCGGCACCCCGGCTGATCGCCGCGAAACTCACCCTCATCGTCGTCGCGCTCCTCGCCCAGGTGCTGCTCGACGGTGTCACGCACCACGCCGACGCCATCGTCGCGGTGGCGATCGCCGTCGCGGCGGCCGGTCTGGGCCCCAGGATCCATGCCCGTCTGCTGGTCCCCCTGCCGGCCACCCGCAACGCCCCCGTGGACGCCACGGTCTGACCTGGGGCGCCGCCGCCCGGCCGCCCCCCGCTCCTCCCGTCCGCCCAGCCCCCCCCGGGCGTGCTGTAAGGCGTGTCGCCGGCCCAGATCGGCCTCGTGGAGGAGCAAGTGGGTCGCGACGGCCGTGTGCCGATGTCCGTCCGGGCGGGAACCTTCAGATAGGCCCTCGGTTCCTCGGTCAGAGGCGGGATGGCGATGGCGGAGATGCCGAGCGACACCTCCGCCATCGGCGCGACCAGGGCTCAGGCCGCAAGAGCGCTCTTGCATGCCTTCGGACAGCACTGCTCCGCTGGCGCCTGGTACGCGGAATCTTCTACCCCACGTCCGCCCACACCGAAGAGCACCTGCACCTGACCATCGACGCCGTACGGCATGCCGCGGCAGTCTGCGCCCGCGCCGTGAAGAAAGGTGCCGCGGCCATCGCCCTGCTCATGGCGGCACGCCGCCCGCTGTGATGGGACGCCCCGACGCTGTTCTACTGGCGGCTGGCGCTGTAATCGGCCCCGGCCGCCACCAGCAGCGCGGCCACGCCGCCTGGGTACCACGGCATCAGCGCGCTGGCTCCCTCCACGGTCACCCAGGCCGCCTCCGACACGTCTTCGTCGTGCTCGTCGGCCATCGGCTCCCCGGAGAGGAACTCGGCGCGGAAGACGGTGAAGACGTCGTGCACGGCGGCATCGATGCGCTCGCTGACATGCACCACCGAACCGGCCTCGACGACCACCCCGGCCTCCTCCTTGGTCTCCCGGACAGCAGCCTCGGCGAGCGTCTCGCCGCCCTCACGCCGCCCGCCGGGCAGGCTCCAGCTGTCCTCGTTCCGCACCAGCAGCACCCGGCCCCCGGTCGCATCGCTCACCAGGGTGTACGCGACATCGACCCGCTCCGCAGACATCAACTGCATCCTCTCCGTACAAGAAGTACACCGTCTGACCTCGAGCTGATGACTGCCTCTCCTTCTTCCAGCGCCCAGGGGCCCGTGAAGCTCTCGCGGTTCGCCTGCAGCACTTGCGCAAGGATGCCGGCCTCACCGGGAAGGAACGGCTGTGCAGGCGGTTGCGTGGCGTCGTCGGTCAGTCCGACCGGTCCTGGTGGCGCCTGCGGTGTTGGGGAAGGATGGCGGCAGCGATCCGGGAGGGGCGGCGTGCGGCTGACGATCGACACCAAGACCGACACCTACGAGCAGGCGATTGCCGCGGTCCAAGCCGCCTACGGGCTGCGCCCCGTCACCCCGGCCGGCTGGCCGGAGGCCCCAGCCGCGGAGCCCCGGCCCGGTCCCCAGGACCTGAACAGCGACGGCCTCGGGTACGGCTGGAGTGACCAACTGCTGTTCCAGGTCCTCGCCGCGCTCATGCCCGGCGCCCGGACGGTGCTGCGCCGGATCACCGACCTGGGCGGCGCAGCCTCGTACGACGACGTCCAGCAGTACTTCGCCGATCACCCGACGAACCCGATCCCCACGTCCCGGATCGGCGGGACACTGACCAGCATCAAGGCGGTGCAGCGCCGCATCGCCCCGGACAACGCGGGCCCCCTGCTCCAGCGGGACGAGCGAGAACGGCGCTACCGCATCGACGCCGCCCTCGTGGCCGGGCTCACGAGGGCCTTCGCCATGGCCGATGCCCGCCCCGAACTGCTACGCGGCAGCGCTCCCTCCCCGTAATGCTGTGCCACCGGCGCGCCGTGCGCACCGGTGGCTCCCGCTACCCGCCGAGGGGGAGTCGCGTGTGGGCTTCCCACTCGTACATCTTCCGGTCCCGGTGGAGGACGATCAGTTCGACCTGGTCCACGCGGACGGTGGCCGGCTCGGCCTTCACGGTATCGAGGGCGGCGCGCACGGGTGCTGCGGGTCCGTCAGCGTTGCTGTAGGCGATGGTGATGTGCGGGCGGAATCCGTCGGCGGGCTCCGGGACGGTGTCCCACGCGGTGTCGGTTTGAGGTCACGGAACATACTCAGTGGCCGGTTGGTCCTCTACAGGGCGATGGCCGTGGCGATGTTGGCGGCTGGACACCTTTCAGGTGCTGAACGTGGCTGATCGAATTCCGAATCGACCACAGCCCTCCTTCGAGCGAGGCGCACGGGTGCAGTGTCACGTCGTTTGAGCGCAGCAGCCAGCCTCGGACACAGGGCGACTCGCCTCTGTGCGCCCCGTGTTGGCTCCTTCGCGCCCTGCCGTCTGCTGGCAGGCTGCCGTTCTTCTGGCTTGAGGGGGCGTATGGCGTTGGCGGGTCCGCGTTGCAAGGAGAGCAACCAGGTGTTGCATCTGCCGGAGTTTGTGGCGGCGTTGCCGGCGGAGTCGCCGTTGCGGGAGAAGTACGGGGAGCCGCCGGGGTATGCGTTGCAGTGGCTGTTCCCCGTGGCGGCTGGCGTGTTGGGTGTGGTGGCTCTGGTGTCGGGTTCGGTGGTGGCGGGGATTGTGCTGGTGCTCGGCGCCGTCGGCTTGGGCTATTGGTTGTCGCGGCGGGCGTCAGCGGCAGAGGAGGCGCGGGCCAGGTAGGCGCGGTCGTGGATTTGCCAGCAGTGTCCGGCGGTGTTTCCGCGGGAGGACGCGGTCGTGGTGTGAGTTCCGGGTGTGCGTCAGCCTCGTCCTCGTGGGCGGGGTTTTGTCGTGCCGGGTGTTGGCTGGTGGCTGTTGGGGGGCTGTCACCGTCGGATGTGGATTGAGCTGGCCCCAGTTGCCCGAAAAATGATTACATGATGTGAGCGCGCCTATGATGGTGTGTCAGGTACGGTTCGGGAGTTTCTGATGCTATCGGGAGTGCACTGAGGGTTCCTCCCTGTTTGCGGATGGCCGGGTCGACGGCTCGGCGCACGGATCTTCTGGGTGTCCCTTGAGCCGTGTCTTCCTGCTGTCTAGATCGATCAAGGAACCATGCAACATCGATGGGGGGCCAGAGCTGCAACGCTCTTCATGGCCCTGAGTGTTCTGTTCACGGGTGTCGCGTCGTCCGCGGTGGCGGCAACGTCGCAGTCTTCGAAAGAAGATTTTTTGGCGGTCAAGCTTTTCGACAAGTGTCGGGGGCTGCTGCCGTCCAAGAAGATTGAGTGCATCAAGATCGAAACCAAGAAGATCATTGGTGATTCGGTTGATGAATGCCTAAAGAAGCCACTGGGTGAGAAGCTTCCTTGCTTGCATGGCAACCTCAAGGGCGAGGTAGACAACATCGCCGGGGTGCTGAATTTCCTTTACTACTGGTACAGGACGGCCAATGGCGAGAGCGGAGAATCCGTCGTTGGTGACATTGGCAAAATAGAGGCAATCCGAGCGGATCCGATGATCCTCCTTGAGGACAAGGACTTGCTGCCAGAGCTGATGAGTAGAGTTGCGGCGGAAGTGGAGAAGCTTCAGAAGGCCGGCCGCAATGCCAAGTGCGGCGAGGATTCCTCTCTTCTGGCCGAGCTGGATTGCCTCAAGGCCCAAGTCCTGCCGAATGCGTCGGCGAGGCAGGCCCTGCTGATCTTTGGGATCCTTCAGATCTACTTGATGAAGGAAGCGGATCAGTAGAAGGTAGGCGAGGAAGTTTCCAAACTTCAGGCCACGTTGAAGCGAGCCAGTGATGACCCGAAGCTGCTAGCAGATAAGAGCTTCCGGGAGGGGATGAAGGCTCAGGTTGCGGAGATCAAGAAGCGCAATGCTGCGAACCTTGATTTCTGGGCTATCCAGAGCAAGGAAGCCCTCCGTTCCCTGCATGGAATCGTCAGTGACGCCAAGGATCTTAAGCTCTGCATGGGCCCGTTGGACCTTGGTCCTGATTGGGATAAGACCTTCGGTCCCAAGTGGGACAAGAGTTTCGGCCCCGGTGGTGACATGGAGCGGACCGATCGTGAGCTCCACGAGGCGACTCGGGAACTGGAGGGGGGCAATCGGGAGCTGGAGGACGCGAATCACGAGATTGCGCAGGCGAACCGTGAGTTGAAGGAGGCGAACCGCACTTTCAGTCAGGTGAAGATCAGCATCGATCAGATGAAGATCAGTATCGATGCTGGGATGGAGGAAATCGATCGTGACATGGCTGGCCTCCGTAAGGACGTTGAAGCCATGTATGAGATCCAGAATCGCAAGCATCCCGAGATCTGGGATGGCGTTTTCAAGGATCTGGATCTCAAGAGCGTCGGCGAATACGTTCGAGACGGGCACATGCCGCCGGAGGAGAACAAGCTCTTCCAGGCAATTGTGTCGGGAAGTCTCGACCTCACCCCTCTGGCCGGGGACGCCAAGGGTGTCATGGAGGCCATTTCCGGCAAGGACGCTGTCACCGGCCAGCAGCTCTCCGGCGGCGAGCGCATCCTTGGCTCCATCATCCTCTTCCGCTGGCTCAAGGTAGGAAAGAAGGTAATTACCACAGAGGAGCTAGCGAAGGCTACCAAGGCCGAAAAGGCCACTGGTAAGATCGATGGCTGGATGAGTCGAGCAGCCTACGACAAGGTGCCGGATTCTCTTAGGAAGTACGAGTCTTTCACCAACAAGGGGGTAGGGTACCGCTGGAATGACGCCAAGGGGAACGGCATCCGGATTGACAAGGGGAACCTGAACAACTCTCAGCCGTACCAGCAGGTGGACCACGTGGTCATCAACTCCGGTGGCAAAGTCCTCGGCCGTGACGGGAAACCGCTCGCCGCAAGCAAAACGCGTATGAGGCGCACATCCCGGTCACTGAGTGGCTGAAGTGGAAGGAGTGGAATCGGCCGTGAGTGAAGAGCAGATCCGACTTCCCAAAATGAGGGAGGAAGTCTTCTCAGCAGTTCGCGCCCTCGCGGATCCTGAGTACCAGAAGCGGGTATGGATTGAGAGGAAGTATCCGAACCCGGATTACTTCGACGACTTCACTCTCAATGTCAACATTCTCGATGACGCCACCATCCTCGACAACCCACATGCCGTCATCGGTTACACGCTAGCCTCGGAGGAGGAAGCTCAGGCTATGAAGAGCCTGGCCAACCGGCTTCTCCAAATCATCGAAGAGGTTGGTTCTGAAAGCCCTGACAGCGCCTTCCTGGCATCTCCGCTGTGGGATGGGGTTGTCGAAGCGGCCAATAATGCTCTCGAAGTCATGACGCAGTAGTCGTCAACACGGATCAAGACCGGCTGCCTGCACTGCCAGGCAGCCAGTTGTTCTTTGTTGACATGGTGACAACGATCCGGCCGGCCGATGCTGGCCGGCGGACTGGTGTCTGGCCTCAACGACGAAGCCCCCAACCGAAGGGCGAATTCAAGGGGTCGTGGCAACACTGCTGGTCATGCGGCTGTTGTGAGGAGCTTAGTGAGGCGCTCGGCTGGGGTTTCCCGGGCGAGCGTTTTGCGTGGGCGGCCGTTGAGTTCGGTGGCGATGGCGTCGAGGTGTTCGCGGCTGTGTCGGGACAGATCGGTGCCCTTGGGGAAGTACTGCCGTAGGAGCCCCTTCGTGTTCTCGTTGGATCCGCGTTGCCAGGGGCTGGATGGGTCGCAGAAGTAGACGGGCATGCCCGTGGCCATGGAGAACTGGTGGTGCAGGCCCATCTCGGCGCCCTGGTCCCAGGTCGGGGAGCGTCGCAGGTGGGTCGGGAGGGTGCTGATGGTGTCGATGAGCGCGTCGCGGACGGTGAGGGTGTCGCGGGTGCTGGGCAGGTGGACCAGCATCACGTAGCGGGTGGTCCGCTCGACCAGGGTGCCGATTGCGGAGCCGTTGTTCTTGCCGATGATGAGTCGGGTAGCGGGGACGCATTGCTGCGTCCCCGCCCCCTCAGAACCGTGCAAGCAGCTGTTCACCGCACACGGCTCAAGCAAGCCCCGAGGGCTCGCGGTCAGGAGAAGGTGCGAGGTTTGTCGGATCGGCGGCTCCATTCCGCCGTTGACAGTGGGTGTGGAGGAGACGGATGCGCTGATCGTCCGGCGAGCCCCCGCCCGGGAATGCGACGTACTGCTTGGAGATCGCCTTCCTGAGGACGGCCCGCCACGCTTCCCATTCCTGTGGGCTTCGCGGCGGGTGATCAGCGTGCAGCAAGAGTCCTTCGCAGATCGGGCAGCGACCTTGTTGTGCCTGGAGCAGGCGTACGGCCATGCCGTCGACCGGCGGGGGTGGTCCTTTGCGACGCCGCTCGGCCCAGTACGACTCCAGCGCCGGGTCGTCCGGGGACGCCCTGCCCTTGACCAACTGGTGCCGGACGATCTTCGTCCAGGAGAACTTGAGGAGATAGGCGCCGCTGATGCGGTCGCCGAACACCCACCGGTCCTTCCTGGCCTTGTTGAACCGGCCGAAGTACTTGTTGGATATCCAGTGCTTCGGCTTGTTCGGGTGGCTGTGTTTGGCCCACTTGTAAGCGAGCTTCCACATGTGATTGTCCAGCGCGGTGAAGACCTCGCTGGACACCACCGTCCGGTAGTAGGCCGACCAGCCCCGCACGATTGGGTTGATCTTCTTGAGTACCGCACCCGCATTGGCCCCTCGCAGGGCCAGCATCTCGGTGCTCAGCCGTTCCCGGATCCGTCGTTGGGCCGCTGTGCTCGGCTTGATCAGCAGCTTGCCGTGATAGCGGCGGACGTTGAACCCCAGGAAGTCGAACCCGCTTTCCGCGTGGACGATGCGTGTCTTGTCCTCGTGGAAGGCGAGCCCCCTGGGCGTCAGCCATGCGGTGAGCCGTTCCTTGACCTGTTCGGCCTGCTCACGGCTGGTGCACATCGCGACAAAATCATCTGCGTATCTCACCAGCACTGGGCTTCCGCTCTGCGCACTTCCAGCGTCTCGGCCGGTCGTGTAGTAGCGGACTCCTGCGGCTTCCTCCATCCCGTGCAGAGCCACGTTGAAGAGCAGCGGGCTGATCACTCCGCCCTGCGGAGTTCCTGCCTCGGTCGGGGCGAACCGGCCTCGGTCCACGGCCCCGGCCTTCAGCCACTGCCGGACCAGTGCCCGGGCGGGGAAAGTGCCGAGCGCAGCCATGAGCCGGTCGTGGTCGATACGGTCGAACGCCGCCGTCAGGTCCGCGTCGAGTACCCACACACGTTGCGGGTTCTTCCCGTTGAGCGTGGAGTAGATGGCTCCGATCGCGTCGTGACAGCCGCGGCCGGGCCGGAAGCCGTATGACTTCGGCTCGAACCGCGCTTCCCACTCGGGTTCCAGCGCGCTCAGTGCCGAGGCTTGCAGGCACCGGTCGACGATCACGGGAATCCCGAGGCCGCGCTTCTTCGTTGTCCCCGGTTTGGGGATGAACACCCGCTTGACGGGCTTGGGGATCCACGGTCGGGCGCGGTGCTGATGTCCCAGTCGGCCAGCATGGCCTTGGACCGGGACATCAGCACCACCTTCCCGTCGACTCCCGCCGTCCCGCGTCCCGCGTTGATCTCCGTGACCCGCCGCACGCTCAGGAGCGTGTTAGAGCGGGACCGGAGCATCAGCTTCTGCAAGTTGCGGACCGTCTTCAGGTCCCCTGCCTGCGACGCCGTGAAGATCCTCTGCCGCAGACGCCGTACGTCCTCCTCGCCCCGGCGCCAGTCGACCGACGCCCAGTCCAGGTCTTCGTCCTCGGGTCCGTTCACCGTCACGGCGGACGGAACGGGCACATCCGCTCCGTCCGTGTCCGTCATGGCGTCCAACTTGTCCCTCGGTTCCGTCGTCTTTGTCCAGTGAGTCCGCACAGGCTCACCTGGCCCACGTCAGCACCCTTTCGGGTCCGGGCAGACACCCGTATCCGGACGGTTATGCGGGGCGACCGGCGGAGAGGCCGGTCGTTCTGCCCCGGATTCCCGTTTCCTTTCGGCTTCCGGCATTGGGTTGGGTAGGCCGCCGACGAGGTGCCCATTACTGGGTCCTTTTCCGACGGCCCCCCGCCGAACGGTGCGTGCCCGTTTCCGGGCACACCGCTCTCCAGTGTCTATATCCGTGAGGGCTGTCGTGTTGGCCGTCCAGCGTGGATGGCCTCATGGCAGCTGCGGCAGGCAACCAAGGTTTTGCAGCGGCGGGCTGCCATCCGCTGAACCCATGCGGGTACCTCTACCCGCCCCTTGGTTCGGAGGTCCTTGAGGTGTCGGAAGAAGAGCGCCGGCGGTGGGCGGAGCGGCGCGGACACAACTACCAGCCTGGCGGTCTGGGGGCGACGTAGAGGGCCTCGGGGTGCGCGAATGCAGACGCCACACGGCCGTAGATGGGGTGCCGACGATCCCCTCTGCGGGGGAGCGGCTGGGGAGAATTCGAGGGATGGGGAGCGTCTGGGGAGGGTGAGGCACCCCAACAAGGTAGTAAGACAGGAACGCAAGGGAACAGAGAAGAACGCAGGTGAGGGGCCTGCTGTGCGACCTGGGACGCTCCCACCCGGGGTGGAAGATGAGTGTCACCAGTACTCGGCAAACAGCATGCGTCGTCGCCCTCCGGCGCGTCCGATCCAGTGTCAGCGCCTCTCGGTCAACTCCTCGATTCTGATGGGGAGTTGCCAGGTATTCCGGCGGTGCACGGTATGGAAGGTGCGGTGGAGGGGAGAGGGCGGCACGGCCAGCACCGGGCAGCAGGCGCGTGCGAGGCAGTACCGGGATACGGAGGGCCACATCGCCCGGCGCAGCGGGCCGCGGGCTCCGGCCCCGACCACCAGCAGGTCCTCGGGCTGATCGGCGACCTCCAGCAGGACCGTGCCCGGTTTGCCGTAGACGACGAGCCGCTCCAGCGGTACCCCGGGCCCGGCGCTCCCGAAAGCGGTATCGAGAGCGTCGGTGAGACGGTCGACGGCCAAGCTGCGCCAGGCGGTCCTGGGCGCCGGGCAGACCCCGCCGCGATGGGGGACGTCGCCGCCCGGCGGTTCCCAGGCCAGCACGGCCCACAGCGCGGCGCCGGTGACGCGTGCCACGGAAGCGGCCCGATGCAGAGCGGTCAGACTTCCCAGCGAACCACTCACCCCCGCCACGACGCGGTTGCCAGGTCTGTTCATGGGGTCAACTCCTCGCCCTGTGCCATGTCGCCTCGCTCCATCGAAGCGCCTCCGACGAAGCGATCGCGAGGCATTGGCACTTCCCTTGCGCAGGGAGGGATGACCCTGACGATTCCATGACACCGACAGACCGGCCACCGACTCCATGACACCGACAGACCGGCCAACGACGCGGGACAGCCCGCCGCGACACAGGGACAGGCAACGACAGCGACACAATCACACGGGTACGGGCACAGGCACAGGCACAGGCAGGGCGCTTGCCGGTGTGCCAGGGGCGGGCGCTGCGATGCCACGTACCTGCGATGCCCACGTTCCGAACGAGTCGTTACGCCGACTTCGGGGACATCTCGCCGCGGAGGCCAGCGCGACCAACGGCAGGGATGGAGAGCGCCAGTTGCGGCTGCACGGCCCAGATTGCCCAGGGGTGCGCGACGAGGTGGATTGAGATACTCCGGCCATGGATGCTGAGACGATGAGTAGCGGGACGCGACCTGACGGGGCGGTGTCTGAGCGGGTCACGTCGGCGCAGGCCGCAGGTTGGGTGTTGCGTTCTGCGGTGGTGGCGGACGTCGAGCCGATCGCGGAGTTGCGGGCCACAGTCATGCGTGCGGACCTGGAACGCCTTGGGCGCTACGACGAGCACCGCGTACGGCAGCGGCTGCGGGACTCCTTCTCCCCGCGGTACACGTCGATCATCATGATCGACCGCGAACTCGTCGGGTGCGTCACGATCCGGCCCGCCGACGGGAGACAGTGGCTGGAGCACTTCTACCTTGCTCCGCACCGCCAGGGCCAAGGGCTGGGATCCGCCGTCTTGCGCACGGTACTGGAGCGGACCGACGCGCAGGGCATGACCGTGGGCCTGAACGTCCTGCAGGGCAGCGCTGCCCGTCGACTCTACGAGCGCCACGGGTTCGTCGTGGAAGCCCAGGACCCGATCGATGTCTTCATGATGCGTCCGCCGGGGACGGTGTGCGCGTAATCGATGGCCGGTGACGGTGACGGTGCCGTTGCCGGCGCCCGTGCCGATGCAGGCGCTATTCCCCTGTTGAGGTGTAGGGCTGGAAGGCCGCTCGGACCGTGCTGGGCATCTCCTTCTTGCCACCGGCTGCAGAGTCGGTGAACACGTGCCGCACTTCACCCTCTGCGATGAGCCGTTCGCCGACCCTGAATCTCGGGCGCACGATCAGACTCGTCGTTCCGAGACGGGTGATGGGCATGTCGATGTCGATCAACTCATCGAAGCGTGCCGCCTGGCGGTAGACGATCCGTGCTTCCGCCACGACCAGGTCGGTTCCCCCCTCGACCATGGCTGCGTAGTCCACCGTGGCTTCCCGTAGCAGCTCCGTCACGGCAACGTCGTAATAGAAGAGGTAGTGGCCGTTGAACACGACGTTCTGCTGGTCGCATTCGCTGTAGCGCACCCGCAGTTGGTGCGTGAAGAGCTTGGTCATGGATGAGATCGTAGTTGCCGGTCGGTGACGGCGATCTGGTCCTCGGGGCTCCAGGCGGCGACCGTCCCGTTCGCCAGGCGGGGTGACCTTGAGCCGCGGTCTCGATGTGCGCCGATTCCCCGGACGGAACGGATCACTCCTCGCCGAGCCCGGCCTCCTCCAGATCCAGACTGCGTTGCAGACGGCGCCGGGTGGTGTCGCTGATGTGGTTCTCGGCGTACAGCCGCTGCAACTGGGCGGATTCGGCGGCTATCACGGTGCGGCGCAGGGCCCGGTAGGCGGTCGCCGATGCCCAGGGGGAGGAGGCGGTGTCGTCGTCCTGGTCGGCGTCGGCCTGGTCCAGTCGGGCCAGCAGCCCCCGGCGCAGTTGGTCGATGAGGGGGGTGGGTGCGGCCTCGGCCGCTGCGAGTTCGTCCAGGCAGGCCAGGCCCGCCGTGGCGAGACCGGCGCGGGCACGGGCCTCTTCGCGGGCGGTGTGCTCCGGTTCCAGGGCGATCTTCGACCAGCGGACGACCGGGGCGAGGGTGAAGCCCTGGAGGACGAGGGTGAAGACGACCACGCCGGTGGTGAGGACGAGGATCAGCGAACGGTGCGGCAGCGGACTGCCGTCGTGCGCGGCCAGGGGGATGGACAGCGCGGCGGCCAGCGGCATCACTCCGCGGGTACCGGCCCATGAGACCACCGCGGGGATGCGCCAGGTGACCGCCCTGTTGCCGCGGCGGCGCTGCATGACGGCGGAGAGCGGAAGGACCCCGAGCAGCCGAACGGCGATCACAGTGCCGGCCACCGCCAGCACACCGAACGGCCAGGTGCACTCATCAGCAGTCAACTGGCTGACGAGCACGGGTAGTTCCAGGCCGATGAGGGCGAAGACGACGCTCTCCAGGAGGAAGACCACCGTGCCGTAGACGGCATGCACCTGGAGGCGGATGGTGGCGTTGGTGAGCCTGTGCCCAGTGCTGCCCAGCACCACCCCCGCGACCACCACCGCAGTGACGCCCGAGGTGTGCAGATCCTCGGCGAGGACGTACGACGCGTACGGGGTGACCAGGGCGATCACCGTTTCCAGGATCGGGTCCTCGGTCCGCCGCCGGATCAGCGCCACCACGGCCGCGACGCCACCGCCGACCAGCGCCCCGCCGCCGCCCAGAAGCAGGAACTGACTGCCGGCCGCGGGCAGGCTGACCGCATGGGCGGCTATGGCGGTGCCCACCGCGACCTTGAACAGCACCAGGCTGGTGGCGTCGTTGAAGAGGCTCTCGGACTGGACCAGCACCTGGATGCGCGGCGGCAGCGCGATCTTGCGGCCGAGGGCGGTCACCGCGACCGGGTCGGTACTGGCCAGCACCGCCCCCAGGACGAACGCCATGGTGGGGGAGAGCGGCGTCACCGCGGAGGCCACGGCACCCACGGCGGCCGCGGTGGCCAGTACCAGGCCGAAAGCCAGGACCGTCACCGGCCGCCACACCACCCGCAGTTCACGCCACGGGATCTCCTCGGCGGAGGCGTACAGCAGCGGCGGCAACACGAGCACGCTGATCGTTTCGGGCGCGATCCGGACGGCCGGTATCCCGGGCAGTACGCCGATGAGGAGGCCACCGACGACGAGCAACGACGGGGCGGGGATGCGCCAGTGGCGAGCGCCGGTGGCCACCAACGTGGCGAACACGACGAGAAGGAGGAGGGCAGTAAGGTCGGTCACGGGCTCGTCTCCGGTGGCTTCGGTGTTGCTGAACCGCCGCCGACCAGACTTCCCGGCACTCCACCGGGAAACCTACCGTGTGTTGTCGCGTCACTGCCACGGTCTTAACGCACCGCGTTGAATGCGGCCCGGACGACCGCTGCCCCGCCGGGGGCTCTGCCGCGTCGCATTCTCCCGTCCCCCGTCCCCCGTCCTCCGTTTCCCGTCTCTCTGGCCTCCGCTCCGTCAGAACCCACACTTCCCCACACCGAAGAAGTCGCAACGCCCGCGCGGCAGTCGTGGTCCGTGGTTGGGAGACATGGCGCACCGCAGCCGATCGGTGGCCCGATACTGCGACGGGCAGCCGAGAGGCGGGCTCGCGTGGCACATGCGAGCCCGCCTCGGGCCGGGCATCAGCCCCTTGAACGTGAAAGACCTGTCAGAAAGACCTGCCAGCGGTCGTCAGCCGTCGCTCGGTTGCGATGCGATGTGATGCAACTCAATGCGAGGCAACTCAACGCAATGCGATGCGACGTGATGTCAGGGGATCAGGTCCTCATCAGAAGATGATGACGACGCGGTCGCCACGGCCTCGCCAGCGGTAGCCGTATCCATCGTCTCCGCATCCGCGTCCGTAGTCATCCCAGTCTCCGCAGTCGCGGCCGTAACGGCCCCGATCATTCTTACGGTGACGGGGGAAGAATGCCTTGAAGGTCATCTTCGCCTCCTGTGCAGCGTCGAACGTCGTCGCGGCTTCCCCGGATCGATGACGATTCGGGTGCGCCCGTCGAGGCGGTCCCGTGAGGTTGGTTCCGGCGGAACGCTCCGGCCGCGACGCTATAGACCCTACGGCGGCCTCACGACACTAACAAGGATTTTATGTGAAATTTCAGACAAAAAGGGCTAATGATGGTGCGGTGCGGTGCGGCCCGGGGTGGGGGCTGGCGCCAGCCGGTGCTGTCGCCGGATGAGCCGACGACGGTCGTGTCAGGTGATTGCCGTGCGAGTCAGCTTGTGGAAGCGGGGTTGGGCGGCAGGTGGACCGTCATGATCAGGTTGCAGGTTTCGGTGCCTGAGCCGCGGTAGGCGTGCGGGGCGTCGCCGTCGAACGTGGCGGTCTGGCCGGCTTCGACGGTGTGCTCGGCGCCGTCGACGACCAAGGTCATCCGGCCGGAGGTCACGCTGACGGTTTCCACGACTCCGGCCTGGTGGGGGTGACTGGGATACTCCTCGTCCGGCTCCAGTCGCCAGCGCCAGACCTCGACGGGGGCCGGGCCTGAGGTCGTCAGCATGAGCCGGGCCTCGCTGCCCCGCGCTCCGGTCCACAGTGGTGCCACGGTGTCGGCGGCTGTGACGCGGACGCGCCCTTCGGGCGGCCCCTGCATCAGGGTGGATACCGAAATGCCGAGGGTGTCGGCCAACCGCACCAGGGTGGCCAGGTTGGGATTGCCCTGCGCTTTCTCCAGCGCCACCAGTGCGCCCTTGCTGACTTGGGCGCGTCGGCCGAGCTCGTCCAGGGACAGGCCCGCGCGGAGGCGGGCCGCCTTGACGTTGTGCGCGACCGCCCGCAGGGCTGCGGCTGTCTCGGCCACCTGATCACCATCCTCGCAGCTGAACTGTCTGAACTAGCTGAAGTATCTGAAGCCGAACTATTTGAATGCACCGCTCGGTCGTTTGGTTGACACCGCCCGGTCGGTCCATTGTACGGTTCGGTCGTTCCAATGAATAGTAAGGGATGTGCTGTGATCGCTCTGCTGCTCGCCCTCGGCAGCTCACTCGCTTACGGGTGCGCCGACTTCCTCGGCGGCCTTGGCGCCCGTCAGGCTCATGTGCTGCGTACCGTGATGATCGCGGCGCCGGCCAGTCTCGCGGTCGAGCTGCTGCTGTGGCCGGTGCTCGGCGCGTCGTTCAGCCCCGGGGCCCTCGGTTGGGGCGCCGCCTCGGGGGTCGCCTCGGCCGCCGCGTTCGCCCTGCTCTACCGCACCCTGGCGATCGGTCCGATGAACGTGCTGTCGCCCGTGACCGCGCTGTTTTCCGCCGCGCTGCCAGTCGGCGTGGGGCTGCTACAGGGTGAGCGCCTGGCCGCCGCCGGACTGGTGGGCCTGCCGCTCGCACTGGTGGCGGTGGTGCTGGTCAGCGCCGGACACGGCGCGGGTTCGGCGCGCCCTTCCCGTACTGCGCTGCTGCTGGCATTCGGTGCGGGCGCGGCCATCGCCCTTCAACTGGTCTGCCTGCACCAGGCGCCGTCCGACAGCGGGGTGGCTCCGCTGATCGTGGGCCGGGCGGTCTCCTCGGCCGTCACCCTGGCCGCGGCGGGGCTCATGCGCCGCAAGCTGGGCTCCGAGCGGCCCGCGTACGGAGTCTCGGCGGCCGCCGGTGTGTTGGACTCCGTGGCCAACCTGCTCTTCCTGCTCGCCGCCCGCAGCGGAGACCTCACCGTTGTCGCCGTGGTCACCGCCCTCTACCCGGCCGGTACGGTCCTGCTCGCCCGCGGCGTACTCGCCGAACGCATCCACCGCGGCCAACTCGTCGGCCTGGGCACCGCGGCCATCGCCGTCAGCCTCCTCGCCCTGACCTGAAGAAGCCCCCTGGCCTGAGGAAGCTCCCTGACCTGACCAAGCCGCCTGGCCCGAGCAAGTCCGCAGCCCACCCCATCACCGAACGAGGGAGAACAGCATGCTGGTTCACCCGGGGGACGCCAGCCGGGACGAAGCCGAACGGTAGACCCAGATCGCCGAAGGTCACGACGTCGGATGGCTGACGTCGGACGGCTGAGCGGCAACGGCCCGCCCAGTCACCGCCCCTCACCGTCCCCACTCACTCCACCTCCCAAGGACCCCACCTCCTGGCCTGCGACGGACCCCATCCCCTTGCCGGCGACAGACATCATCTCGGCCCCCGAAAGCCGTGCCACCCGCCCATACACAGAAAACGGAACCCCGCCCATGCCTGCCTTCCGCCTCACGTCCGCCGTCGCAGACGCCTTCCCCGACACCCTCATTGCCCTGGTCACCGCCACCGGCCTGCGCGGCCGCGAATCCTGGCCCCACACCGCCGTCGCCATGGAGGAACTGGAGCAACAGCTCGCCGACGGAACCTGGCGTCCCGCCGACGAGACCGACCCCCGCATCGATGCCTGGCACACCGCCTACCGTTCCTTCGGTACCAACCCCCGCCGCATCCGCCCCAGCGTCGACGCGCTCGGTCGCCGCCTCGCCAAGAAGGGCACCCTGCCGCGCATCACCCCGGCCGTCGACGCCTACAACGCCGTCTCCGTCCGTCACGGCCTGCCTGCCGGCGCCTTCGACCTGGACCACGTCACCGGCGACGTCGTCATCCGCCACGCGGACGGCACCGAGTCCTTCACCCCGCTCGGCGAACCCGACACCGTCGAGCACCCCAAGCCGGGCGAGATCATCTACGCGGACACCACCGACGTTCTGACGCGCCACTGGAACCACCGCGACGCCCACCGCACCCGCGTCACCGAGGACTCCACCCACGTCACCTTCGTCCTGGAAACCCTCCACGCCGCCCGCGACGGTCATCTCCTCACGACCGCGGCGGAGGAACTCCAGACCCTCCTCACCCCGCACGCCGAACGGACCGTCGTGCACCACCTCAGCCCGGCAGCCCCCCAGGCCACCGTCTGAGCCGCGGCATGCGGGCGGTCATATCGCCGGCCGCGCATTCCAAGACGCCGCCTTCCAACGACTCACAAAGGACAGGACCTGTCCTGAAATGCCCTTACGGTGGAAATCATCCGCACGGGGCAAATCAGGAGGTTCTGCATGAAAATCGCTGTTCTCGGGACTGGCGGCGGTGCCCGCGCCCACATCGCCAAGCTCGCCGAACTCGGCCACGAGGTCGCCGTCGGCACTCGTGACCCCCAGGCCACGCTGGCCCGCACCGAGCCCGACATGATGGGCAACCCGCCCTTCAAGCAGTTCCTCGCCGACCACCCCGGCATCGAGCTGCGCACCTTCGGCGACGCCGCGGCCACCTCCGACGGCCTGGTGATCAACGGCATCGACGGCCACAACGCCGTGACCGCCCTGTCCGCCATCGCCGACCAACTCGCCGGCAAGACCCTGATCGACTACGCCGTTCCCTACCTCTACAACCCGGACATCGAGCGCCCCTGGCCCACCCCGTGGGGCGTGAACCCGATCCTCGACCCCTGCGACAGCGACAGCCTGGGCGAGCAGATCCAGCGGGCCCTGCCGCGGACGGACGTCGTCAAGGCGTTCGTCACCCAGGAGCAGGCCACCGTCGTCGACCCGAGGGCCATCGGCGACGGCGACCACACCATGTTCATCGCGGGCGCGGACGCCGAGGCCAAGCAGCAGGTCACCGACCTGCTGCGGGCCTACGGCTGGACCGACGTCCTCGACCTCGGCCCGCTGATCACCGCCCGCGCCATGGAGATGTACGCCCACATGCACGGCGCCATCGGCAACGCCCTCGGCTTCGGCACCCACTTCGGCATCAAGGTCGTGCGCTGACCATGACCACGAAGACCGACGGCCCCCTGAACGGCACGATCATGTGCCACGCGATGTGGGCCCGCGACGGCCGCGCCCTGGCCGACTTCTACGCCACCGCCCTGGGCACCACGGTGTCCCAGACCTACCCCGACGGGCAGGGCAACGAGGCAGCCTGCGCCTTCTACGTGAACGGCGCGATGTACCTCTTCTATACGTCCGCGTCCTTCACGGCCCCCACCTGGCCCGAGGAAGAACTGCCCTTCCACATGGACTTCACCTTCCCCGACGTCGCGGCGGCGGAGCAGCGGCTGTTGGAGCGGGGCGCCACCAAGCCCGCCCACCAGCCGGGCGGAAAGCACTGGACCGTCCTGCTGGACCCGTCCGGCCAGCCCTTCTGCATCCACGGCGCCCACTGACCCTGCCCTACGAGGGTGTCGCCGCGTCAGGTCCTGCGTTCTCCACGACGGGGGCATGCCTGGCTTCCGGGAGGCCGATGTGCACGCGGCCGTCCTCGGCGAGCACCACGACGGAGTCGCCGTCGCCCAGTGACAGGGGTGCGGTCTTGGACGGATTGAGGACGACTCCGTACCTCGGCGGTACGTCGCTCTGCCCGGCGAGCCGGTATCCGAGGGCGGTCTCGCCGCGCTGCCGAGCGGCCTCGACGACCGTCGCGAAATTCACCGTCTCGCCGGGAACGACATAACTGACGGCCGGCTTGAGGTAGATCTCCGAACCTGCCGGGTCGAAGAGGTCGCTGAAGACGGCGTGCAGTTCCCGGTCCTCGGTCAGCTGTGTCAGCAGGAGACTGATTATCTTGGTGCTGACGATGAAGTCGTCGGCCTTGGTCACCTGGGCGATCTCACGGTTGGCGTCACTGTTCATCTCGGTGACGATCGAGTACGGGCAGTCGGACCGGGTGGCGATGTCCCGTAGGTGAAGCAGCGTCACCAAGGTACGGTCATCCGACCGTTCGGGGTCGATGTCGTCATCGGTCAGGACGATGATGTGCCGGTAATGGCCCAGGTCCAATGACTCCAGTGACGGGCGGAGCGTCGGCTCGCAGGGTTTGAAACCCACCGTGAGGTTCTCCACGCCGGCTTCCTGGAAGTCTTCGGTGGGGCGGCGCGGGGCGGCGATGTCGATCAACGAGCCCGGCTCCACCAGGCGGTCCAACAGCGTGATGATCTTTGCCCCGCGGGAGTTCCAGCCGATCACCAGGGTCCGGTCCGATTCCGGTGACCGGGCCGGAGCCGAGGTGATCGCCGACTCGATCGGGGTGGGCCGGGCGTTCGCCAACCGGATGACGAGGTCGTCCTCGGCGAGTACCAGCACCTTGTCGCCGGGCCCGATGACCGTGTCCATCGGAGGGTTGACCAGGGTGTCGCCGGCGGCCGTGCGCAACCCCACCGGAGCGCCGAGGTCGAACTCGTTGAGCGCCTCCCCATAGGTGGTGCCGTGCAGCGCCTTCGCAGCGAAGGGGTAGATCTCGTTGCCGGTGAAGCTGAGGATCTCGTCGAAGACCGTGGACAGGCCGGACTGGCGGTGCGACTGCACGATGAGCCGTACGGCGATGTCGTCCGCGTCGATCACCAGCGCGGTGTCGCCCGCCGCCAGCCGGGCCGCGGCGAGGTTGGGGGAGTTCTGCACTGCGGCGACGACATGCGGCCGCCGAGTGCCCTTCCAGGGACGGCTGTTGAGGAGCAGCAGCACCTTGATGACGTCGGTGTCGCTGTCGTCCCCGACCGGCGGCAGCACCATGACCGACTTCGCCGAATCCAGGCTCGTCAACTCCAGATCCGCCCGCTGAAGGGGGCTCCCGGACCGGCAGATCACCCGGGTGCGGCCGGTGTCCGGCACCCGGCGGCGGATCTCGTCGTCCATCTGGACCTTGTCACGGTCGGCGAGGATGACCACGCACGACCGCCGTTCGCTCTGGTTGGCCTCGACGAGCTCCGCGATCACCGTGAACACCTGCTCGGACCAGCCCAGCACGATGGTGTGCCCGCGCTCGATCAGTCGTGATCTGCCCTTGCGCAGCTCCTGGATCCGGGCCTCCAGTCCCGTCGTCAGCACACCGATGAGCGCGCTGACGATGAAGATCCCGCCGATGGTCACCAGGAGCATGAGCGCCAGGAACACCGGCCCGCCCGAGTCCCCGCCCATCGTGCCGGGATCGAGCGTCCGCAGCAGACTCATCCAGGCGACGCCCGGCCAGCCGCCGTTCTCCCCGGCGTCCTTGCGGGCGAACAGGGTCACCAGTGCGGTCACCGCGACGATCAACGCCACCGAGGCCAGGCCCAGCCAGCCGATGAGGGCCGGCGTCCCCCGGTCCATCGTGGCGTCGAACCAGTACCGTAACCGGTCCCGCAGCCTCGTACGTGCCACCAGAATCCTCACCCTCTGCCGTCGTCGGCGTGCTGCCTACCCGCACGCGTTCCTCGTCATCCACCAAGTGCAGAGCATTCAACCGTGGTGTGTGACGCCGTCGGCGCGTGGGTACTGCCTGTCGCCCAGTCGGCCCGCATGCGGGTGCGGTGCCGACCGGTGCCTGCGGAGGGCACTTGGGCCCGGCGCATCATCGGCGCCGGGCCGGGTGGATCGGTGCTCAGCGCATGTCGGCCGGGCGTTCCGTTCCGGTGAACGGGAACCGGCGGCGGAAATCGTCGGCGGCGTCCTCAAGGGTGCAGAAGGTGACGCCTTCGTGGCCGCCGACGTACTCGATGAAGCGCTCCAGCATCAGCAGGACCTGGGGACGCCCACTGACGTCGGGGTGGAGGGTGACGGGGAGGACGGCGTAGTCGAGTTCGCGGTGCACCCAGTCGAACTGGTCGCGCCAGGTCTGCTCCAGTTCGCGCGGGCTGACGAAGCCGTGACTGTTGTGGGCGTGCTTGTTGAACATCATCGGAGGGAGGTCGTCGACGTACCAGTTGCCGCAGAATTCCACCAGGTCGACCTCGCTGCCGTGGATGAGCGGCTTCATCCAGTCCTTGGCGTCGCGCGAGTAGTCGATCTTCGTCCAACTGTCGCCGACACGGGCGTAGAAGGGCGTGAAGTCACGGTAGTTCTGACTGTGGTCGTAGGAGAAGCCGTACTTGTGCAGCAGTTCCGCGGTGTGGGGGGACATCTCCCACCACGGTGCTACGTAGCCGCGGGGGCGGCGGCCGGTGTACTCCTCGATCAGCTCGACGCACTTGGCCAGGACGTCCTCCTCCTGACGCGGCGTCATCGCGATGGGGTTCTCGTGTGAGTAGCCGTGCGCGCCGACCTCATGGCCGGCCTCGACGATCATCCGGGTCTGCTCGGGGAACGTCTCTATCGAGTGGCCCGGGATGAACCAACTGGTGCGGATCCCGTAGCGCTCGAAGAGTGTGAGCATGCGGGGGATGCCGATCTCGCCGGCGAAGACGCCGCGCTGGATGTCGTTCGGGGAGTCCTCACCGCCGTACGAGCCGAGCCAGCCGGCCACGGCATCGACGTCGACGCCGAGGCAGATCTTGATGTCCTTGGTCATGGGAGGGCCTTTCGGTAGCGCTGTGTGGAGCCGCTGCGAAGCGGGGAGCGTGCAGAAAGAGCAGGCGGGAGGCGGGTCAGGAGTAGGTGCCCAGGGCGCTTCGGACCCGGGCGGTGGCTGCGGCGAGTGCGGTCCGGTCGCCGTCGGTCCACTCGCGCTCGTCGCGGCTGTGGACCGACAACCAGCCGGTCATGGCCCCTCCCCGGACGATCGGGCCGAGCAGCTGGGCGTGCACGCCGTACACGTCGACGAGTGCCTGTGGGGGGTGGGGGGCCGTATGGAAGTGCGGCTGGACGAGCGGGGTCCGGTGCTCTTCCAGCCACTCGACGGTGTTGAGTCGGCGTTGGTCGAGGGAGGCGTCGCGGCGGATGGACCGTATGCCGGGGCGCAGTGCCTCGGCCGCCGTGAGGTCGACGTGCAGGCCGTGTTCCGGTACGTCGAGACGTAGTGTGGTGCGGTCCGCACCGGTCGCGGAGAGCAACTCGCGCACGGCCTCTTGCAGTTGGGCCCGCAGGCTGCCGGTGCGCAGCAGGGTGCCCCAGCCGGGCAGGGCGGGAGCGGCACCGACCAGGTCCAGGGTCTTCCACAGGGTCGCTGTGACGCTGTCGAGGACCGGGAGGTGGAGGGCGTCTTCGAGGGGCGCGGCGAGGTGGGCGCCGTGGACGTTGGTGCACACGACGGCCACCGCGTGGGTGTCCTGGGCGGCCGCCTTGATCTGCTGTGCGACCCGGTCCGACGGGACACGGGCGAAGGAGGCGTTGTCGTCGATGCCGAGTGGCTCGGCGACCAGGCATTCCACGCCTTCGGCCGTGTAGGTGGCGGCGATGCGGTCGGCCACGTCCTTCGTGTAGGGCAGGGCCAGGCCGAGGCGGGTTACCCCGTACGCGGCGCAGGCGTCGAGCAGCGCGAGGGTGGAGGTCGTCGCGGGGATGCCGGTCTCGGCGGTGATGGCCGCGCACAGCGCCCGGTCGCGCTCGGCGCCGAGCCAGGAACCCGAAGTGCCGTTCCAGGCGATCACGTCGACCTCGGCGTCGCCGAGCAGCCGCGCCGCGGCGAGCATCGGCTCGATGTCGAACTGGGCGTTGGAACCGTTGTCCAGGGCGATCCGGGTGACCGGGACCCTGGCGAAGTGGGCGCTCGCCAGTCCGCTGCCGTGCAGCAGCGCGGCGGTGACGGGTTCGAGGCAGGTGTTGGAGGACGGGGTGAGCATTCCGATGCGATACATGTCTGGGGGTCTTCTCCGTGTCTCCGGCGCTTTTCTGCGTCGGTGTGGCTGCGCAGGTGTCGCTGTGTCGGTGCCTTTGTGCCGGTGCCTTGGTGTTGGTGTCGCTGTGTTGGTGTCTTTGTGTCGGGATTTCTGCGTCTGTTTCCCGGCGGCTGTTTCTCGGCGTCAGACGGCAAGCCGCTTGCTGTAGTCGAGGAACAGGGACGCGGCCGTGAACAGCACGCCGGCGCCGACGAAGTAGAGCAGCGCCCAGGTGTAGGAGCCGGTGCCGCCGACGATGAAGCCGACCACGATGGGCGTGACGATCCCGGCGATGTTCCCGGCGAGGTTCATCGCGCCGCCGACCACACCGGCGTTGGCCCGTCCGGCGAGGATCGAGGGCAGCGACCAGTAGAGGCCGGCCCAGCGCAGGAAGAACAGCACCACGGAGAGCAGCGCGACCGCGGTCATCGCGTCCGGGACCAGGACGACACCGAGTATCCCGGCGACGACGGCGCATCCGGCGATGCCCATCAGGGTGCGCATCACGGTGTTGACCCGTCCGCCGCGTGCCTGCCAGCGGTCCGAGAGCCAGCCACCGCAGAGTTCCCCGACGAAGCCCGCCCCGAAGATCACCAGCGTGGACCAACCAATGGTCTGGATCTTGAAGCCCTTGGCCTCCGAGAGGTACAGCGGGCCCCAGGTGAGCAGTCCGTAGAAGACGCCGTTGAAGCCCATCCAGCCCAGGCACATGGCCCAGAACGAGCGGTGGCGCAGGTACGGCAGCAGTCCCGTGCGCCGGTCGGTGGGGGCGGTCGCGTCCTCCTCGGCGTGCGCCTGCTCGACGTAGTCGGCCTCGGCGCGGTTGACGCGTGGATGGTCGGCGGGGCGGTTGCGGATGAAGTGGGCGGCGAACAGGCCGGCCGCGACGGTGGCGGCGCCCACGGCGAGGAAGCTGATCCGCCAACTGCCGGTCCAGGCAATCAGTGTGGAGATCGTGATGCCGCCGATGGCGGCGCCGAGCGGGGCACCGCCGTCGAGCAGGACCGCGCCCCGGCCGCGCTCCCGGGCAGGCAGCCACTGCGCGTTGAGCTTGCCGCCGGCCGGCATCACCGGGGACTCGGCCGCGCCCAGCAACAGCCGGAAGCCGAGCAACGAACCCATGCCGGAGGCGGCCGCCGTCAGTGCCTGGGCCGCTCCCCAGCCGATGCAGGAGGCGGAGACCATGGCGCGTGAGCCGAACCGGTCGACCAGCCAACCACCGGGGATCTGCATCAGCGCGTACGTCCAGAAGAACGCGCTGAGGACGAGGCCGGTGGTCTGCTTGGACAGCCCGAGGTCCTTGGTGATCAGTGGGAGTGCGACCGAGACCGAGCCGCGGTCGATGTAGTTGAGGGCCACGATGCCGAGCAGGAGGAGGAACATCGCCCAGCGGGTCCGTGTGGGGCGGGAGTCATCGTGTCCGGTGGTTTTGGCGGCGGCCTTTCTCGCCGTGAACATACTCATGCCAAGCCCTCGATTCGCCTGGTCAGAAGGGGTGAGTAGGACACGCGGAGGCAACGGCTCCGCAGTTTGGTATACCAAAGGATGCGGATGCCTCGGGGGTGCGTCAAGGGTTTGGTATACCGTGACACTTCCGAAACATGGCGGCACCCCAGACCTGGAGGGAACGTGGACCGGACCGAATCGGGGGCACGGAGGGCGGACGCCGCCCCCACCAGCCCGATGTGGTTGCGAGATCAGGTCCTGGAAGAGCTACGCAACAAGATCGCCACCGGGCGGCTGAAGCCGGGCGACCGGTTGGTGGAGCGGGATCTGGCCGACGGCTTCGGGGTCTCCCGCGTCCCGGTCCGTGAGGCGATCCGCATTCTGCTCAACGAGGGCGTACTGGAGGCCCTCTCGCCGCGCCGCATCGTCGTCAAGGAGATGTCCCGACGCGACGTCGAGAACCTCTTCGACATGCGCGAGGCCCTGGAGGTGCTCGCCACCCGGCGCGCGACCGAACGCACCACGCCGGAAGGGCTCAACGAACTCGCCCGGCTGCTGGAGACCGCCCGCAAGGCCACCGTGACCGGCCGGGCCGACCACATCAACCGGGCCAACCTCGCCTACCACCATCGGATCGTGGAACTCGCGGGCAATGAGTTGCTCGCCGCCACGCTGGAGTCCCTTGAGGGCCGGCTGCGTTGGCTCTTCCAACAGATCGACGACCCGGGCGCCTTGTACGAGGAGCACCGTGCCCTCACCGAGGCGATCGCCTCGCGTGACATCGAGGCGGCGGCCGACGCGTCACTGCGCCACGTTCGCCACTACCGCGCGGTGGCCCTGCGCATGCTGTTCGACGAGGGCCAGGACGAGACCACGGGCGGGGACGGCTGAGACCCGGGCCGGTTGAGCCCGATTCCACCGGGCGACAATCGCGTTGTTCCGCCGCTACGGCGCGCGGCACTCCGGGGGCGACGGACGGTGCCGTGCGTGCGGCAAGAACGGCCAAAAGGCTTGACCACGCGGTGAGTTGGGGGTCGATACTCGTACGGCGGGGCTGGCGAACAGAAGACGGGGGGCTGCCGGTGGGCGCGTGGGGGGACGGCGAGACACGACGGGCCCGGGAGTTGGCCCGGGAGGCCGTGCGGCGCTTGGCGCCGGAGGAGTTGGCGCTCTTCGAGGAGACGGCCCAGGCATACTTCGACGATCCGAGGCGGGAGCACCGGAAGGCCCGGCAGGAGCCGCTGGGGATCGGCATCGATGCCGTCGTCATCGGGACGCTGACGCAGTTCGCGCTGCCGGTCGCAGCGGCCGTCGCGGGGAACATCGCCACCGACGTCATGCGCCAGGAGCGGCAGCGGGGTTGGTGGCGGCGCCGGGCGCGGCGTGACGCCGGCGAGGACGGCGGTGCGGGCAACCCGTTCGCCGCGCCCGGCGCCGCACGCGCCGTGGAACGGAACGGGGAGCGGAACGGTCGGGAGGCCCCCCGCGTCGAGGATCCGGAGCGGCTGCGGCGGATCGCCTACGACCGGGCCACCGCCCTGGGACTGCCGCCCGCACAGGCGAGGCTGCTGGCGGACGCCATCGTCGGCGGGGTACAGGCACCGCCACCGGCCGCGGACGGGGAGGAGAACACCTCATGAGCGGCGCGCCGGCTCCCGGGGTCGGCGCTCCCGTGGGCATGCCGCATCCCTTTCGGATGCCGTCGGGGACTTCGTTGCGGTTCGCGCTGCTCATCCTGAGCACGACCACAGCCATGGCGGCGGCCTTGGGCGGGGCGGCCGGCACAGCGGCCTACTTCGGGCTGGGCGGCGATCTGGGCAGCATGACCGAAGCCCTCACCTGCGCAGCCGAGAACTTCCACGACACGGCCACCCACCCAGGCGACCTCATCCGCAAGTGCCTGACGCCGAACTTCGGCAACGAAACCGCCATGGAACTGGCGGCCCTGGGGGCACTGTGGCTGGCCGTCGGCGTCGTGTACTGGCTGCTGCCGGCCTACCGGCTCCGCCGGCGCCGACTGCGGCCCTTGCCGACCACGGAATGCGCCGACATCCTGCGAACGCTCAACGAGTTGATGGCACTGGCCGAGCTGCGGTGCCGGGTGTGCTTCGTCGTCGACTGGCGCAACCCGGCCCCCAGCGGGCTCGCCTTCGGCCGGGTCGGTCGTCGCTACGTGATGCTCAGTGCCGGACTGCTGCAACTGCACCGGCGGGATCCCGGGGCCTTCCGCGCGATAGTCCTCCACGAACTGGCGCACCTGCGCAACCGGGACGTGGACATCGCCTTCCTCACGCTCATCTGCTACCGGCCGTTCGTCGCCGCCGTCGCGGTTCCCCTTGCCGTCACCGCGCCCTTCGCGTTACTGGTCGGGTGGCTGTTGCTGCCCACGAGCCTGCTCTACCAACTGCTGCATGTCCTCACCCAGTGCGCACTCGCGGCCACCGTCGTCCTCACCAGCACCGCGGTGCTGCGCAGCCGCGAACTGTACGCGGACGCCCGGGTCGCCGTATGGACCCGCGGAGCCGACTCGCTACGACGCGTACTCGCTGCTCAGCACGGCCTCGAACGGCCTGGCCGCCGCCTCCCCGCCTTCCTGCGCCCGCATCCCACCGCCGCAAAGCGGTTGGCGGCCCTGAGCGACCCGCGGCTGCTGTTCGGCTTCGGTCCCCGGGAAGCGTTCGGACTGGCCCTGACCTGCTCTCTCGTCTACCAGCAGGTGGTGGAGTGGACCGAGGAGGCCACCCGCCTCGCCGACCGCGGCGGCCCACTGACCGCCGTCGTCCCCTCCGTCTTGCTGGGCGGCGGCGTGGCGATGGGCATCTGGCGCGCGACGCTGGCCGCACGCCTGAACCACGGTCGGTGGAAAGACGCCCATCGCACCGGGCTCGCCATGTCGGCCGGGCTCATCGTGGGCACCTTCGGGGACAAAATCCACAACACGGCGCTGGCCCTCGGCGTCGCCGACTCGCTGCCGATCCAGCTGGCGTGGTGGCTGATCCTCGGGGTCGCCGGCTACGGATTCGTTCGGTGGAACGCGGCGACGGCACGGGTGTGGGCACCCGTGGTACTGGCCGGCCGGTGTCCCAGGCTGGTGGCCGTCGGCGGGTGCGCGGCCGGCGTCGCGTTGCTGAGTGTCTGGCTGGGACAGGCATACGCCGCCGGTACTCCAGGCTTCGAGCTGCTGTCGCTGCCGCGCCCGCTGAACCTCCTTCCAACGCCGTTGAATTTCCTGGGTTTCGTGTTCTCCACGACCGCCGTGCTCACACCGCCGCTGTGGGTCATCGCGCTGGTCGTGGCCACGGTCGGGCTCCCGCTTGCCGCACGGTTCGGCGTACGGCTCTTCGCGCGCACTCGCGCCGAGGCGTCCACCGCAGGGCCCGAACGGTTCCTGCTCCAGGCCGTCTCGGCCGAGACCTCGGCGACACTCCTCGCTCCGCCGCGGCTGCGCCCCCTGCGAGCCCTGGCACAGGGCGCCGTATTCGGCGCCGCTGCCGGGATCGGGCTGTGGCTGTGGCATCTGTGCTGTGCCGTGGTCTTCCCCTGGCCTATCGAATGGGTCGGCGCGGTCTTCGCGCTCTATCCGGTGGCGCTCGCGACGCTGCTGCAACTCGCCGTCGGATTCGTCGTCGCGTGGCGACACGCGTGCGGCGAACTGCGTGCTCTGCACGGAATCCTCGGCACCCTCGGCGCGGGGCTGCTGCTGCCGCTGGCCGCCTTCACCGCACGCGATCATTTCGCCTGCGCGCGGTGGGGCACCGACCACGTGGCCTGCCGAGTGCCGCCCGATCTGGCGTTGACGGTGGCTGCGGCGCCACGCATCACGGCCTGGACCCTGGCCCTGGCCTTGCTGCTCATCCCGGCCTGGGTCGCCCTGCGCGACCGCGGACGCCATGCCGACCGCCTCACGGGCACGGGCATGTGCACCGGCACCGGCACCGGAACAGGCGCGGGCACCGGCACAGACACCGGCACAGACACCGGCATGGGTGCCGGCATGGGTGCCGGCCTGACCAAGGACGACTGACCAAGATCACTCAAGCACGGCCACGATCCGGCGATCCGAAGGCGGTTCTGTTCTGTTCTGTCAGTTTCCGTCAGATGTGTCGGCCCCAGTGCCCGCGGTGGACGACTTCGTCCGCAGCAGGTCGGCGTTCGGCGACCCGGGCGCTCTGCGCCGGGAGGTCGTCGGCGCGGTAGCCGATCGTGATCCCGCCGATGGGGTCGTACTCGCCGGGGACCCCGAACTCGGCGCGGAAGGGCTGTAGTTGTTCGGGCATGATGCCGAAGAAGCAGGCACCGAGTCCTTCGTCGACGGCGGTCAGCAGCATGAGGAGTGCGGCCATCCCCGTGTCGATGTGCCAGTACGGAGCGGGCCAGCGGGCCTCGGCGCGGTCCTCCCATCCCTTGTCGGGCTCGGCGTAGCGTTCGAGATAGGCCGCCTTGTGGGCCAGGGGCACCACGACCAGCGGGGCGTTCTGCATGGTCGGTGTCTTTTCGACCCGAGTGGGAACGAACGGCCAGAAGCGGGCGCGGTCGGCGTGATCGGTCAGGGCGAGGAACGCCCAGCCTTGGGAGAAGCCGGCCGAAGGCGCTCGCAGTGCGGCGTTGAGGATCCGCTCGACCACCTCTGGGGCCAGCGGTTTGCCGGAGTAGTGCCGGATCATGCGTCGACGGCGGACCACCTCGGAGAATTCCATACCGACAGATGCTGCCACCAACCCGGCTCCGCCAACCAGAGTTGGGGCACGCTGACAGCCCGTCACCCCGCGATCGTGCCGGCGGCGGAGGTGCGCCTGGGCGAACCGATGCCAACGACTTGTCGCCCCCGCAGTTTTGTCGTGCGCATGCTTTCGCTACCATCCGGTAGGCCGGTCAATGATGCTCCGCGAGAGGACAGATGATGGACGTTCACGATCGTCTGGCACAGGAGCACACCGAGGCCGCTGCCCCAGGCACCCAGGACACCTCGGGCGAGCAGAGCACCCAGGCCGCCATCGGCCGCCGGAGGTTCCTCGGCTACGTCCTGGCGGCGCCGACCCTCGCGGTCGCCGCTCAACTGGGCGAAGCGGCGGTCGGGACCACTCCGGCGCACGCCGCGGTCGGCTCGCTCCCCGAACTGACCGAGCTGTTCGACCTCAACGACATGCTCACCGCTGCGGCGCTGCCGACGGCCGCCCTCATCACCATCCACGTACACGACGACGGCACGGCCTCGTTCGCCCTGCCGCGCGCCGAGGTGGGCCAGGGCATCACCACCTCCACCGCCATGCTGATCGCCGAGGAACTGGACCTGCCGCTGGAGAAGATCCGCGTCACCCTCGCGGACGCGCGCCCGGAACTGCTCTTCAACCAGCTCACCGGCGGTTCCAACACCACCATCTCCACGTACACACCGATCCGCGTCGCCGCCGCGATCGCCAGGAAGCGCCTCCTGGAGGCCGCGGCCGACCTGCTCGGCGCCGAGATATCCACGTTGACCAGCAAGGCCGGTGTGATCAGCGCCCCGAACGGCCGGAGCGCGACCTACGGTTCGCTCGCGGAGAAGGCCGCGAGCTGGAAGACCGTACGGGTCGCCACCGACCTCAAACCACGCTCCGACTTCTCGGTCATCGGCACCGCGCGCAACCGGGTCGACGCGCGGGAGAGCGTGACCGGTCGCAAGCAGTTCGCCATGGACCTGCACGTGCCGGGCGCATCGCCGGCCATGGTGTGCCGGCCGCCCACGATCAACGGCACGGTGCGTTCCGTGCAGAACCTCGCGGCGGTACGGGCGATGCCTGGCGTCACCGACGTCGCGACCATGTCGACGGGCGTGGCGGTACGCGCCCGGACCTTCGGGCAGTGCATCGACGCGGTGCGCGCGCTCAAGGTGGACTGGGGCCCGGGGACGGCGGAGCGGGCGTCCGACGACACGGTCCTGCGTGAGCTGAAGGCGGCAGAAGTCCCCCTCGCCGTACCGAGGTTGGACCCGCTGGCCAAGACCGTCGAGGGTTCCTTCACCTTCCACTTCGCCAGCAACAGTGCGCTGGAGCCCAACTGCGCGGTGGCCGACGTGCGGTCGGACCGGGCCGAGATCTGGGCGGCCCTGAAGTCGCCGATCGTCGCCCAGGAGACCATCGCGGCGAAGCTGGGCCTGTTGCCGCATGCGGTCACGGTGCATGTCACCGAAGGCGGCGGCTCGTTCGGCCGCAAGCTGTTCTCCGATGCCGCACTCGAAGCCGCCGAGACCTCCAAGGCGATGGGCAAGCCGGTCAAGCTCATGTGGCACCGCACCGATGAGTTCCGGCAGGGGCGCACGCATCCGATGGCCACCTCGCGCGTACGGGCGACGTACGCGCTGGGCAAGGTGCTCACGTACGAACAGCGGCACACCTCCGTGTCCACCGACTTCGGCCACGGACTGGGAGAGATCATCACCGCGTCGGCCGCCAAGCTGCCGGTGGGCGACCTCACCTTCTCCGAGACCATCTTCACGCTCACTCAGCAGTCGCCCTACAACCTCGGACTCACCACCCAGCTCCTCAACGAGGTGGACAAGGGCTTCAACACCGGCAGCATGCGCAACATCTACTCGCCCAACGTCCGGTGCGCGCAGGAACTCATCATCGACCGGCTCGCGGACGAGATGGGCAAGGACCGCCTCCACTTCCGCCGGCGGCTCGTCAAGGACGACCGGGCCAGGGCCGTACTGGACAAGGTCGCGGAACTCGGTGACTGGGGACGGCAGCTGCCGACAGGTATGGCGCAGGGCATCGCCGTCCACCCCGAATACCACGGAGTGGTCGCCGTACTCGCCGAAATCGACTGCCGCCCGGAGACCACCGGACGGCACATCCCCGACGCCTACACCGGTCCACGCGTCACCAAGGTCGTCTGCGCCGTCGACGTCGGCCTCGCCGTCAATCCGAAGGGCCTCCAGGCCCAGATGATGGGCGGAATCATGGACGGCATCGCCATCACCCTCACCTCGGGTCTGCACCTCAAGGACGGGAAGTTCCTGGAGGGCAGCTGGGACAACTACTTCTACACCCGGCAGTGGAACACCCCGCCCGAGCTGGAGATCGTGGTCATGCCGTCGACCAGCGGCAAGCCCGGCGGCGCGGGGGAGTTGGCGGTCGGCGCCGCCTCGGCCGCGGTCGCCTGCGCGTACGGCGCGGCCACCGGCACCATGCCGACGACGTTTCCCCTCAACCACTCCGGCCCGCTCGGCTTCGAGCCGCTGCCGACCGTCCCCCCGATCCCGCAATCGCCGACCGACGGCCTGGACCGCGCCTACTAGAAGCGGCCCGTTGGAAGCGGCCTACTAGGAGCGCAAGGAGCGACCGTGCCCGAACACACCTTCATCCTCAACGGCAAGCCCGTCACGGCGGACGTCGAGGACGATGTGCGGCTGCTGTGGGTGCTGCGCGACGTCCTGGGCGTCACCGGACCGAAGTACGGCTGCGGCCTCGGCGTCTGCCAGGCATGCACCAGTCACATCAACGGCAAGGCGTTCAACCCCTGTTCCGTACCGGTCAAGAACGTCCGACCGGACGACGAGATCACCACCATCGAGGGGCTGCCCGCCACCGTCGGCAAGGACCTGCACCCCATGCAGGAGGCATGGCTGGAGTACGACGTCGCCCAGTGCGGATACTGCCAGCCCGGCCAGATCATGGCCGCGGTCGCCAAGGTCAAGCAGGCCCGTGCCGCCGGCCACGAGATCACCGAGGCCGACCTGGACGAGATCCGCAACGTCTGCCGCTGCGGCACCTACCACCGCATCCGCGAGGCCATCGCGGAGGGGGCCAAACACTTCTAGCCCAGTCGCCTCGCGGCCGGTCGCGGCGGTCCGACAACAGTGAAGGCCCGGTGGAAAACCGGGCCTTCACTTTCGAGTAGCGGGGACAGGATTTGAACCTGCGACCTCTGGGTTATGAGCCCAGCGAGCTACCGAGCTGCTCCACCCCGCGTCGGTAGGTTGAACTGTACGGCATCGACGCGGCAATGCCGAATCGACCGTTGCCTGGAGCCAGTGCCGCTTCCGTGAGCACTGTCTGCGGCTCGCGCGCACCGTCCCAGTCTCGCCCCGGACCAGCAGACGCCGTACGTGGACCCCGCAGGGGTGACGTCCAAGGGCGGCGCTGACGGTTGCGCCCTGTTGCTCACTCCTGGTGTGCGGGATGATGCGGAACGCAATCAACAGAGGAGGGGTGCGCGTTGACGGCCGATGCGATGGGGAATGCGGTGGTGGTGGGAGCCGGGGTGTCCGGTCTGCTCGCCGCTGAGGTGCTGGCGAGGCGGTTCGAGCACGTAACGGTGGTCGAGCGGGACGAATTCACCGACGGGGCGGCCGCATTCCGGGCCGGGGTACCGCAGTCGAGGCATGTGCACGTGCTGTGGTCGCGCGGACTGGAGGCGTTGAATGCGCTTCTGCCGGGTGTCGTCACGGACCTCGAAGCAGCCGGAGCCGTCGTCATCGAGGCCCCGGAACAGATGCGCTGGCTCTCGGCTGCGCAGTGGTTCACCGGCGTGCCGGGATCGCACTACCTCTCCGCCTCGCGCGAACTGTTGGAGTCGACTCTGCGACGCAGGATCGCCGAACGGTCCACGATCACCATGCTGGCCCGTCATGAGATGACCGGACTCGTTCCGGGGCGGGGCGAGGGGGCGGTGGGGGGCGTACGGCTGCGGGAGCGGGGCAAGGACGGCCCCGAGTTCACGATGGACGCGGGGCTGGTGGTGGTCGCCACCGGCCGCAGTTCCCGCACCGCGGACTGGCTGCACCAGCTCGGCTACCCCACGCCGGCCACGGACCGGTTCGATGCGCATCTCGGCTACTCCTCCCGGTACTACCGACGCCCGGCTGCCGAGGGTGGTTGGAAGGCGATGTACGTACAGGGCAATCCGGACCTGCCGCGCGGCGGGGTGATCGTTCCGATCGAGGGCGGGCGATGGTTGGTCACGCTCATTGGGCAAGGTGAGCATCAGCCGCCGATCGAGGAGAAGGACTGGCTCGCCTTCGCCTCATCGTTGCGTTCCGAAGAGCTGTCGGAGGCGCTCACGGATGCCGAGCCGTTGTCGGACGCGGTGGCGTTCCGGGCGACGGCGAACGAGTGGACGCACTTCGAGCGCGCGAAGCGCTGGCCGCGTGGGTTCCTCGTGATCGGGGACGCACTGTGCCGGTTCAACCCGGTCTATGGGCATGGGATGACGGTTGCGGCGCTGCAGGCCCAGGTGATCGCCGACCAGGTCTCGGCGCGTGAGCCGGTGGAGATCGCCGCCCGGGCGCGGGAGATGCAGAAGGCCGTGGCGAAGTGCCCACAGGCCGCCTGGGCGATCGCTACGGGAGAGGATTCCCGGTATCCAGGCACGGACGGGCCGAAGCCGGGCCGGTTCGGCAGGATGCAGCAGGACTACATGGCTCGGGTGGTGGCTGCGGCCAATACGGACCCGGTGGTGTCCGAAGCGTTCTTCGCGGTGCTCTCGCTCAACCGCCGCCCGGAGACGCTGTTGGCACCGCGGATCGCGCTGCGCGCCAGCCGCCGCCGGACATAACCCCTCCCGAATCCGTACGCACCGTCATCTGCGGTAAGCCGACTGCTGATCGGAGGAGGCACCCGCGATGGGGAGCCCGGCCGGGTGGTCGGTAGCGGTCTGGGGGGCTGGGGCGGTGACGAGCTACTCGCCGGGGGTCAGCCGCAGCGCATGCAGGGCGACAGCGAGGTCGGCCACCGCCCGGGGATCGCGCAGCGAGCGCCCCGTCAGCTCCTCCAGTCTGTGCAGCCGGTAGCGGACGGTGTTGCGGTGGCAATACAGGAGCTGCGCCGCCGCGGCCGCCGAGCCGGCCGCGGCGAACCAGCACTCCAGGGTCTCCAGCAGGCGGTCCCGCTCGCCGGCCGGTAGCCGCAGTACGCCGTCGAGGACGGCGCGGGCGATCCGCCCCGCCTCGTCCGGAGCCGCTGCCACCAGTAGCGCGGCCGGGCTGTTGTCGAAGCGCGCGATGCCCGTGGGGCGACCGCGTGCACCGGTGAGCGCCAACCGCGCGAGCCGGAGGGCCCTGGGGGTCTCCCGTAGGTCACGGTACGAGGGGCTGACGCCTACGCGGACGGCGAGCGACCGCTCCAGGACGTGCAGCACCGTCTCATCGGCTCCCGGGTGCTGGACGGCGACCACGCCGACGTGCAGGTCCGGCAGTAGGCGCCAGGCCGACCGCAGCCGTTCGGTACGGAGGCGTGCCTCGATTCCGGGCAGCGCCTCCCGGCCGGGGCCGGGAACCTCGGCGGCGACCACGACATAGGGTCCGCCGGTCGGCAGGCCCAGTACATCGCCGGCTTCCCAGAGCGTCGTACGGTCGGTGAGCAGGCCGGTGAACAGGGCCTCGACCATGGCCGACCGTTCCCGCTCGCGTTGCAGCACCAGCTCGGAGACCTCCTCGCGGTACGCGTCGCTGGCCGACGCCGCGAGACCTCCGTTCACCCACCATGCGGCCAGGGACATGATCGTTTCGGTGGTGAGACCTTCGGTGGAACGGGCTTCGGCGGCGATCGCGGACCACAGGACCTCGGACCCGACGCGATAGGCGTGCAGCAGCTCGGCCAACGGGGTTCCCTGGCGCGCTCGTTCGCGGCCGGTCTCCTGTGCCGGCGCCATGTCCCCGCCGCGGCCGTCGACGAGCTGCTGGAGCACCTGCTCACAGTTGCGTCGGCACGATGCCGTCAACTCCTCGAAGGAGACGTGCTCGTCACCTCGGTAGTACGTCACCTGGGAGCGGATGCGGCGGGCCATTCTGGCGCCCAGTTCCTCGGTGCGGGTCAGCAACGAAGCCGCTATGGGGGCGATTTCGGCAGGTGCGTCGGGCGTGCGGCTCATGCCCGCAGGTTACAAAGGGCCGGGTGGGGGAGGGGGCGAATTGTGCCCTGGGACAACAGAGGCAGGTGAGGTGCTGTGCGTCGGCACATGGCCCGCGAGGTGTCCGGCCGCCACGATACGAGGACGTTACCGGCCGGTATCGGACCGTGTTCCCTCGTGTTGCCTCCCCAGGAGGAACTGTGCCCAGAGCCGCAACAACCCGCACCACAAGCACTGCCGGTACCGCCGACGCCGTGCGCATCACAGGCACCGGGAGGTGCGCGTCCGTACTGACCGGCGCCGCGCTCCTCGCTTCCGCCCTCACGATGGCCACCACTCCCGCCTCCGCTCATGCCGCGGCCCCGGCCGGGACAGGAAAATACGTGGCCCTCGGGGATTCCTACGCCGCCGGGGCCGGCGTCCCCGCCCAGTCCGCAGGACTGTGCCTGCGATCCGACCACAACTACGGTCACCTCGTCGCCGCGGCCCTGTCCCCGTCCTCGTACGTGGACAAGACCTGCGCCGGCGCCAAAGTGAGCGCCCTCACCACGCCCCAGACCGACGCCGGGATCGTCGTCAACGGCCCCCAGCTCGACGCCGTCACGCCCGACACGTCCCTGGTCACCCTCACTCTCGGCGGCAACGACCTCGGTACCTCCGACGTCGGCTTCGTCGACGTCGTGGTCGCCTGCACGGCCCTGGCCGTGACCGATCCCTTCGGAGCTCCCTGTCGGAACTTCTACGGCGACACGCTCAGTAAGCGGCTCGACTCGGGGGCAGCGCGGCTGGCTGACGGCCTCCACAAGCTGTCCGCCAAGGCTCCCAAGGCCAAGGTGGTGATCGTCGGCTACCCGGCGGTGCTCCCCGACGACCCGATGAAGTGCTTCGGCAAGATGCCCGTCACGACCGGCGATCTCCGCTTCCTGCGCTCCCTCATCGGCGAGCTCAACGACAAGGTGGCCAAGACCGCCACCGCGGCGGGCGCCACGTACGTCGACACCCTCGGGCCGACCAAGGGCCACGACAGCTGTTCCTCGTCCCCCTGGATCGAGGGTCTCGTACCAACCTCACCGGCCGCGCCGCTGCACCCCAATGCCACCGGTGAACGCGCCATGGCGGAAGCGGTGTTGAGGGCGCTGGGCCGCTGAGCCGCCCGACCGTCCTCTGCGCCATCCGCCACCGCACGGTGGCACCGCCCAACTTCGTCCCCCACGACGCGCAGTGACCTGGCGTAGTACCGGGCGTTGCTGGCGTACTCCGCCCCGCTGGATCTCATCCGGCGGGGCGGAGTGCTGTGCGCACCATCCGGCCTGCCCGGCTGGTCTGCGTGGGCCTCGACGACCGCACCCTGTGCTCGCCGGTAGCAACTACGGCGCTGGGCAGGAAGGCCGCCGCCACGGTGACCACGCCGTGCAGCGGCTACACGGTCGAGGGCCGAACGTGGGGGCCGGTGATCACGCCGTCGTCGGCCCGGTACGGCCGGTACGGCTCGGGGCGGGTCGGTGTCAGGCGCCCGGGATGGCGGCGCGGAACTTCTTCGTCAGATCGGTGCCGCGGATCACCCCGCCCTTGTGGTACTTCAGCCCCCAGGCGTCGATCACCGAGCCGTCGGCGAACATGCAGGCGGAGGTCGCCTTCGACGGGTCGGTCTCGTTCTTGGGGCCCCAGCCGCCGCCGTCCGTGGGCTTGTTGCCGAACATGGCGGTGCCGTTGATGCCCTGGCAGTAGGCGATGGACGGGTTGCCGGGGCTGCTCGGGCCGTCGGGCTTGCGGACATAGGCGAGCGCGGCCAGGGTCGGCTTGTCCGCAGCCAGCGTGTCCGCGGCGATCATGATCTTGCTGCCGTCGCCGGCGGCGAAGACGCACATCTCGCGCGCACCGCCAAGCGGGGTGATCTTGTTGCCGGTGCCGGTGTAATAGGGGACGCGGGTCTCCGCCTTGCCGCCCTGTTGCTCGCACCAGGCCGCATCCGCGGACAGGGAATGCCGCGTGGGAGCGGCGGCCGGGCCACCATGGGCCGTACCGGCCGCGTTGGCGGCGTTGGCCGCCACGGCCGTGCCGGAGACCAGGGCGAGAACGGACACGGCAAGGGCATGGGAGCGCTTCACGCTTCCTCCTCAAGGACGGTTGGTGGGGGTGACGTTGCCGGCCGGGCGCTGTGCACGCGCCCATCCTCAGCAACCCCTCGTCGCATCGTCAACGCACGTCACCCAACCTCTCGGCAGGCCCGCCGATGTTGGCGCGTTCCCGAGGGTGCGCCCTGGGCGACGTGCCTCCACCAGCGATCGGATCCGGCCAGTAACGCTGGCGTAACTCCCTTGCCCACCACTCTGGTTCGGAACGAGTTAGAGTGTCCGGCTCATGAATCCCCCACTGCTGCGTATTCGCCTGCTCGGCGGGTTCGGGCTGGTACGGGAGGCCGGGGCGCCGCTCGTGGCGCACTGGTCCCGGCCCGGCGCCCGGACTCTGGTCAAGCTGCTGGCCCTCGCCCCGGATCATGCGCTGCACCGCGAGCAGATCATGGCCGTGTGCTGGCCGCACGCCGAACTCCGCGCCGCCCTGGGCAGTCTGCGCGTGGCGCTGCACACCGCCCGGCACGCGCTGGAGCCCGAACTGCCACCGCGCGGCCCCTCCGCGTATCTGACCGGCGACGGCGACCTGCTGCGACTGGTGCCCGACACGGTACGCGTGGACACCGACGAGGCCGAAGCCCTCGGCCGGCGGGCTCTTAACAGCGGCGGACGCCGCGAACTGGCCCATGCCCTGGAGGCGTTGACCGGTGAACTTCTGCCCGAGGACCGCTACGCCCCCTGGACCGAACCGGCCCGCGAGCGGCTGGCGCGACGACGAGCCGACCTACGGCGCGCACTGGCCGAATACCGCTGGTCCCACGGGGGCGGGACGCTGCGGCCCGAGGCGGACGCGGCACGGGTACGGCTGGACTGGGCGCTGCACCTGGACCGGTCGGGGCGGTACGAAGAGGCCGTCACCGTGGTGCGCGAGGCACTGCACTCCTACGAACGCCAAGGGCTGCGCGATGCCTGTACCCTCGCCGCCGCCCGGCTGGCAGAGGTGCTCGGCCGCGGCCACGGCGCCGACGAGGCGCTGGGGGTCCTGGAAGCCCATCCGCCTGGCCCAGGCGCCCCCGACGACATCCGGGCCGCGCATCACATGGCGCGCTCGGCGGTACTGTCCTACTGCGGCCGTTACGACGAGGGCCTGGCGGCCGCGCGGTCGGCGGAACGCTGTGCGGAAGCCGCGCAGGGGGCCGACCATGCGGTACTGCTGGCCCGATCGCTCGCGCAGCAGACCGTCTGCCTGGGGCTGTCCGGTCTCGCCGACGAGGCGGTCGGCCCCGCCGAATCGGCGCTGGCACCGGCCGAGGAGTCCGGTGACCGGGCGCTGCTGGCCACCGTACTGTCCGTACTGCGTGAGACCGAGCGCCGTGCGGGGCGGCACGGGGATGCGCTGGTATACGGGCGCCGCGCGCTGGCCCTGGCCGAACAGGCGGGTCGTCCCACGGCTACCGCCTTCGAGCGCGCCAACCTCGCGGAACTCCATCTGCTACTCGGCGAACGGGCGGACGCCGAGCGGCTGGCGCTGGCCTCGGTCGAACTGGCCGAGCCGTTCGGTGGTACGGCGCTGGCGTTCGCACTGACTGCGCTGGCCCGTGTACGGGGCGGGGTGGCGCGGAATGAGGCTCAACGGTTGCTGGAGCGGGCCGGACGCTGCGCGCAGGAGGGCGGGCACCTTCAGGCCATCGACGAAGTGCGGTTGGCCTGGGGGGAGATGGTGGAGGCGCGCCAGGTGCTGCCGTGACTTCGCGAGCTGGGTGACTTCGCGGGCCGGGTGACCTGGCGGACCTGGCCGTTCGGCGTTGGTGTGAGTCCGGGCTCGTCGGGGTGTGACGGGGACGTTCGCGGCGGCAGCGAGGACTTGCCCGGACGGCCGCCAGTTGGGGTCGGCTGCCGTGCACCACAGCAGCGGGCGCTTTTCCGTTCCGGCGGGCAGAGTGAGGTGCGGCAGCGATGACGGCCGGCTGCCCCGTGGAGTGCGGGGCGGCCGGCCGCCGTCGTTCAGGCTTGTTCGGGTATGACGGAGAAGACCCGTGCGGGGGCGAGGCGGGCCGCACCCCCGAGCCCGTCGATGGTCGTGACAACGCCGAATCCTGCGACCTGGGCCCGGCTTTCGGCGATGAGCGCAGCTGCCGCGGCGAGGGTGCCGCCGCTGGCGAGAACGTCGTCGACCACCAGGACGCGTTCGCCGGGCGTCAGGGTGTCCTGCTGGAGTTCGAGGGTGGCGGTGCCGTAAGCCAGGCGGTATTCGGTACGGAAAACGGGTCCGGGCAGCTTGCCTTTCTTCCTGGCGAGGGCCAGTGGGCGGTCTGCGACGGCTGCCAGGGTGGTGCCGAGGATGAATCCGCGGGCTTCGACGGCGAGTACGCGGTCGAACTGTCCGCCGAAGGCTGCGCTGATGTGCTCGGCTATGCGGTGCACCAGCTGGGGCTGCGCAAAGACGGGGGTGAAGTCCTTGAATTGGATGCCTGGTTGAGGGAAGTCGGGGAAGATCCGGATGGCGTTGCGGAGGTCGTCGGCGAGCGTTGTGGGCTGCTGCATTCGGATGTCCTCTGCTGAGTTCGGCGACCTGCTGTGCGGGGGCACCACGGAGCCGGGTGGTGTCCGCTTTCGAGGTGCTTGTGTGTAGTGGTGAGGTCACTGTGCCAGATGTCCGCCGTTGACCGGCAGGATGGTGTCAGTGAGGAACGTTCCGGGCGTGTTGCGGCTACTGCCGTACGGGGAGGGTCAGTTCGGTGCCTGCGCGGTCAAGGCGGTCTGCGCGGCCTTCGCGGTCAACGTAGCCGTCGGAGCCATCGGGGGCATCCGCCCGAGTGGTCGGCGAGTGCGAAGGATCAAGGCCCGGCAGGAACAGCGGCTCGCTTTCCGGATCCAGCTCCACGATTGAGGGCGGAAGGCGGGATGGTAAGGCGGGATGGAAAAGCGGGCCGGCGATCGAGATCGAGTCAGCGATCGGAGGCCCGCCGTTCAACTCTCAGGATCCGTGCACTCCTTGCGTGCGGGGTGCGGGGTGCGGGGTGCGGGGCGCGACTGGCGCGGCTCTCCCTGGAGGACGATCAGGCCGCGAGTGGTTGGCATGGACAGCTGGTGCAGACAGCTGGTGCGGACGGTCAGTGCTGCGGGTGGGGATGCGCATGGAAGAGGGACCGCCGCTGCTTGGGGGCGGTGCCCTGGGTGAGCCGGCCGGCCTGAATGCGCAGTTGGATGGCGTGGAAAACCTCCACAGCACCCAGGACGATGGCCATGATGCCCACTACCAGGGTGAGTACGGCGATCGAGCCGAACGGCGAGACGATCAGCACGATGCCGGCGAGGAGGGTGATGATTCCGAGGAACAGTTGCCAACCACGTGTGGGCATGGCGGGGGACGAACCCGCGGCCGCCGTGATCATGATCCCGCGCATCAACCAACCGAAGCCGATCCAGAGGGCGAGCAGCAGGATCGATTGCAGGGTGCCCCGGAAACATACGAGCCCGAGCAGCACGGAGACCGCACCCGCGACGAAGTGCAGCGCCCGCAGATGTCCAGGTACGTGCGCGCCGAAGGCCGCGGCCAGCTGGAAGACACCGCTGACCAACAAGTAGATGCCGAAGGCCACGCCGACGACGTGTAGCGTCTTGCCCGGCCAGGCCAGGACGACCACGCCCAAGGCGATCGATGCCAGGCCGATGGTGATCAGTGCCTGCCAGCCGAGGTTCGCCATGGCGCCCAAGGCTTCGCCTCCCGGAGAGGTGTCCCGGGGGTGTGACGGGCTGTTGCCCGCGGCATCGGAGGGGGATGACATGCCGCCCACCTCTCTCATGGAACAACACGATCAAGTGAGGACACCTTCATCGTCACCCATTCGGCCCCGTTTCGCTCGGGGAAGGGCATGGCCGTACGGTGCCAGAAGCGGTTCGTACCCTCCCGCACCCTCCCGCAGGCCACTCCGCTGTGCACCGCGCTGCCAGCCACGGGCCCGTGCGACCCATCGGGCGTGGCCTCGCGCTGCAACGGTTGTTAGTGAGGCGTTATCGGTGCGCTAGTGATCTCCGTCAGAGTCATGAGTGTCCAAGGGCCCAAGGGCGTTGGTTGAGGGCCGCTGCGGCCCTCAACTTCCTGTCTGACCATCGATCGGGGGAGTACGACATGCAGAAGACGGACAACGATGGTTGCGCCGGGAGGGCCGGGAAGGCCGCGAAGAACCAAGAGCCAAGCACGAAGAAGGGCAGGGGCCGCGGGGGCCGCTCCTTACCGTAGCGGTGCCGCTCGCAGTCTGCGGGGCGCTGGTCACAGGAATGCTGACTGTCCGCGGCCCGAGCAGTTCCCGGGCCAACCGGAGGACGGTATGGCGTCGGTGTTGTCCTGGTAGCCGCCACCGGTAGGACGGACGTATGCCGTAACCGACTTCCACTTCGACTTCGACATCGGTTTCGGCTTCGGCTTCGATTTCGACCTTGACCTTGACTTCGGCGTTGCGCTTGCGCAAAGGCATGGCGGACCACGCCGCCGATGCTCTCGACCTCCGCGCTTTTGGGTACGCGGTGGCTTCGGTGAAGGACAGGCTCAGCCGCGCTGGGGAGGCGCGACGGGCCACCAAGGGCTCCCAGGGACCATTCGGCCCCGGGGCATTCCACGGGGGTATTCGGGGGCATTGGGGGCACCCCAAAGGGCTTCGGAGCGTAGCCCGCCGCCCACTCTCCGTTGAGAATTCCCTTGTCGGGGCCGAAGCGGAACGTCAAGTATCCGACTCCCCATCTGTCCGGGCGTCCCACATCTCGGGGTGTCCCACATGCCAGAACTACGAACGAATGCGATGGGGACCGTTATGCGTGAATTCAGCCGCCGGCACATATTCGGACTCGGTGCGGGGGCGGCGGCCGCGCTTTCCGTGGCCGGCTGCTCATTCCCCGGGTTGGGGTCCTCCGACAAGGTCGGAACCCAGTCCGGAAAGGGGGTGCAGGGCAAGCCGATAGGAGACGGCTCGACCGCGTACACCGGAAAGCAGCCCAACCAGCCGCCCGCACCGCAGAAGCTGGAGCCGGGCCAGAAGCCACCGCAGTTCGTCGTCTTCTCCTGGGACGGCGCCGGCGAGGTGGGCAATGGCCTCTTCCCGCGGTTCCGCAAGCTTGCCAAGGACCATAACGCCTCGATGACCTTCTTCCTGTCCGGGCTGTATCTGCTGCCCGAATCGAAGAAGCGCATGTACCGCCCGCCGAACAACCGCGTAGGCGCCTCCGATATCGGCTACCTCAACGACGACCACATCAGGGCGACACTTACGAACGTGCGCGCGGCGTGGTTGGAGGGCCACGAGATAGGCACCCACTTCAACGGCCATTTCTGCGGCACCAGTTCGGGCTCGGTCGCGCACTGGACCCCGGCCCAGTGGGACGACGAGATCGAGCAGGCCATGTCCTTCGTCACCAAGTGGCGGACCAATACCGGCTTCACCGACCTCGACCCCCTGCCGTTCGACTACAGCAAGGAACTGGTCGGCGGCCGCACGCCGTGCCTGCTCGGCCAGGACAACTTGCTTCCCACGGCGCGTAAGCGTGGCTGGCGGTACGACGCCAGCTCGCCCGGCGGCCTTCAGGTCTGGCCCGACAAGAAGCAGGGCGTGTGGAACTTCCCGCTCCAGCAGATGCCGTTCCCCGGCCATTCCTTCGAGGTGCTCTCGATGGACTACAACATCCTGGCCAACCAGTCCAAGAACTCCACCAAGGCGCCGCCGGCCAACTATCCGGGCTGGCGCAAGCAGGCCACGGAGGCGTATATCTCCGGATTCCGCCGGGCCTACGAGACCAACCGGGCGCCGTTCTTCATCGGCAACCACTTCGAGCGGTGGAACGGCGGCATCTACATGGACGCCGTCGAAGAGGCGCTCAAGCACATAGCCGATGACAGGCTCAAGGATGTCCGACTGGTTTCCTTCCGGCAGCTCTGCGACTGGCTGGACGCCCAGGACCCGCAGGTCCTCGCAGGTCTGCGCCGACTCGGGGTGGGGCAGCAGTTCACCGGACGCGGCTGACGGCCCCGATCAGGCCAGGGCGAAGGCGGCGTCGTCGAGAGCGGCGTACCCGTCGGTCCACTGGATGTGGGCAGCTGGGTGCGCCAGGCGATTTCGTTCGATCACGCCTCAGGGCCTTCGCCCGGCCGCCCCTGTCTCCGACTCCGCTTCCACTTCCGGTTCCGACTTCGCCTCTTCCTCTTCCTCTGCCTCTACCTGGAGCTTCTCCGACCGCTCACGCGGGTCATACTCCGGTCCAACGCCCTCCATCAGCAGCACGTCCCCCTGGACGTGGTTGGTCCGCAGCCGCAGTATCTGCTGGTACGCGGGGGACGCATACCAGGCACGGGCCTCAGCCACATCGGGGAACTCGATCAGCACCATGCTGCCCGACCAGGCTCCTTCCAGCACCTCGGCCGGCGGACCATGGATGACGAAGCGCCCGTGGAAGGGGTCGAGGGTGGCCTGGATGCGCTCCAAGTACTCCAAGACATCGGGGTGATGGCGACGGCTGCGTAGATGTGCGAAGCCATAAGCGGACACGTTAGGTGCCTCCACCGGTTCGTCCGCGTCCCCGTGTGGGACGACGAACCGAACGTAGAGGTGGGAGTCCGTGCAGGCGATTCGCCACCGTTCAGACAGGACGGGGGCAGCCCGTCACGACAGAACTCGCAGGTCCCGTCGGACCACTTGAAGGGCGCAAGGACGAGATCACCGCGCCGTACGGATGCGACCTCGGAGCCGACCTCCTCGACCACGCCGATGAACTCGTGCCCGATCCGCACACCGCCCGGGGACGCCGGCACCTTCCGGTAACGCCACAGGCCGCTACCGCAGATCGCGGCGTGGGTGATCCGTACCAACGGCCCGCTCACCTACCGCGCCCCACAGTATTTGCCTCCCATCAACACCCCTACCAGGAACGCCACTTCACCACCGAGGTCGCCGCCTTACGGTCGTACGGAACCGCTACCGCAGAGTGGCGTCGACAGACAGGCACCCCGCTCCTAGGGTGTGCTCAAGAAGTCGCCCGCCTGGCCGGGTCTGGTGCCGCATCGCCCCTGTTGCCCATCTCGCCCTGCTGTCCGTCGTCACGCGTCGGTGTGCCGGTGAGCGTCCGTTGGCGGCATCTCCGGTAGGTGGATTGACGATCAAGATTAACGTCACCTGGCCTGAAGTTAGTTGGCGAGCCTAATGATTGGTACATGGTGGTGAGCTGACGGACCGACAGCAGCAGTCTGTGAAACCGCTGTCGTCACGAGGAATCGGCACGATCGGCCGCCGAAGCGAGCACGTAGTCGGTTGATCGATGGCATCTCACGTGTCACCCGATGACGTTGCTCAGTCGCTCAGTGGCTCCGCCGCGGTGTGCCCCGCCTCCGTCCCCGCCGTCGGTCCGCGGTTCAAGCGTCAATGCCACGTCCGCGGCCACGCGGGTGTTGCCGCAACACCTCCACCGGCAATCCGGCCCTGAGCTGCGCATCTGGAGCGTTGCGGGGACGTCGGACGACACCGCAACGGGTACCGGGTGTTGCCGGTTTCTCGGTTGCCTGGCGCAACGGGTTCGCCTGGCGCCATTGTGTGGCGCATGGCAAGGCGGGCCCACCCGGGGCGCGCCGTTCCGACCGCTCTGTGGCGGGTGAAGGAGGGCAGGTGCGATGGATCGTTCGCTTGTGTCGGTGCGGGCGGCGCTGGTGCTGCTGCTTGCGGCGCTGACCGGAGTGGGGGCCGGCATGCTGTCGGTGCTGGCCGGCAACGGAGTGGTGGGTGGCGTCCTTTCCGGGCTTGCCGCTGCGGGCGGGGCCGTGCCGGTGTTCAACCAGATCATCGCCCCGGATGTCGCCGCCGGAAGGCCGGTTGTGCGCAAGGAGCGGGCGAAGGGCGGGAGCATCCGTGGGTGAACTGCGCCCCCTGGGGCAGAGTTTGACGCCGGAGTCCCGTGCGTTGGCGAGGGCCCTGCGGGAGTTGTTCGAGGGCCTGGAAGTCTCGGTACGCCGCTACGCGGCCAGGCGGGTACGAGACGCCGGCACCTTCTCCCGCTACCTCAGCGGTACCCGTGTTCCGCCGTGGGAAGTAGTGATGGACCTCTTCACCGACGTCGCTGAGCACCGCGGTATGGCCGCCACCCCGGACGCCATCGAACTGGTGCGGCGCCTGCACCGGGAGGCGGTCGAAACCAGCACCTCACCCCGTCACGCGGTCGAAGTCCTTGAGCAGCAACTCGCCGAAGCCGACCGCGTCTCACGCCGTTCGACCGCCCACGGTGACGCACTGGGGGATGCCCTGCTGGACCGCAAGCACCGCATCGCCGACCTGGAAGTGCGCCTGAACCATTTGGAAGCCGAGTGGAGCGCGGAGCGGGAACGGGCCGAGCGCCTGGCCGCAGCCAACCTCGATGTCACAGAACTGCTGCACGAACGCGACCAGTTACAGGACGAAGTAACCCGCTTGTTGGCCCAGTTGCACGAAGTGCAACAGCGGCGCGAGGAGGCCGAGCAACGCTGTGCCCTGTTGGAACGCCAGTTGGAGGCGGTCGAGCAGGTGCAGAAGAACGCCGTTGCCGTGACACCCGCGGTGCCTCGGGCCATGCCCAAGGTCCTCATCGTCGACGATCAGCCTGACAACCTGCTGGCCATGACCGCCGTACTGTCCACTCTCGATCAGGAACTGGTCGCGGTCCCTTCCGGCCGCGAAGCCCTCAAAGCCCTTCTCGATCACGACGACTTCGCGGTGATCATCATGGACGTCCAGATGCCAGACATGGACGGATACGAAACCGCCGCCCACATCAAACGACGCCCCCGCACCCACGACGTGCCCATCATCTTCCTCACCGCCATGGGCACCGACCCCGAGCACTCCGCCCGCGGCTATGCCGCCGGTGCGGTCGACTACATCGGCAAGCCCTTCGACCCTTGGGTCCTGCGGGCCAAAGTCGCCGTCTTCACCGGCATCTACCTCGAACAACGACGCCTCGCCGGAGACCAGTAACGGCCAACCGAGCGCCGCCGGAAATCCGCACCGACGACGCCCGCAAGGCTCTCGCCGCCAGCGGCCACCCAGGCTGCGAACTCGACGAAGGCACCAGCCACCAACTGCATGGCCGTGTAAACGACGTCGACGACCTGCTGAGCGCTGCGGCCCAGTGCCTGCACGTCGTGGAGTTCAGCCGCCTTGGGCGCTGTCCGCGGAGATCAGCGGCTGTCGCGGTACGGGCGGTTGAAGTCGTGCATGGTGTCGGGGCGACCGGGCCGGCCGCGTGATGCCGCCGCTGAGAGGAAGCGGCGGGCATCACGACGGGCCTGATGCGAGTCGCGGTCATCCAGCGACTGCTTCGCCCCAGCTCTGGGAGATGACGAACTTGGCACTGCTCTGCTGGGACTCGGTCGGGAAGCTCGGCGTGCCGGAGACCTTCGGCAGCTTCGCCGCGGCGGCCTGGTCGAGCGTGCCTGCCTTGTTCATAGCGGTCATCAGAGCCGGGCGGGCGTATCCCTTGAGCCTGAGGTTCTGGCCCTCGGCGCTGTAGAGGTACTCCTGCCACAGGCGCGCGGCCGCGGGGTGCGGCGCATACTTGTTGATGGCCTGCGAGTAGTACTGGGAGAACTGGCCGTCCGAGGGGACCGTGACCGTCCAGTCGAGGCCCTTGGACTTGAGCTCGTCGGTGTACCCGGCGTTGAGGTAGTCCCAGTCGATGCTGATCGGCGTCTCGCCCTTTTTGATGGTGGCCGGGGTGGATGCGACGGGCGTGTAGTTGCCGTTCTTCTTCAGCTTGGCGAAGAAGTCTATGCCGGGCTGGATGTCGTCGAAGGATCCGCCGTTGGCGAGGGCAGCCGCGTACACGGCGCCGAAGGCCGAACCCGACTTGCTGGGGTCGCCGTTGAGCGCGACCTGTCCCTTGTACTGCGGCTTGAGCAGATCCTTGAAACTGGTCGGGCAGGTTTGCACACGCTTGGCATTGCAGCCGAAGGAGATGTAGCCGCCGTAGTCGTTCGACCAACGGCCGATCGCGTCCTTCTGGTCATCGGGTATGTCAGTGAAACCGGCGACCATGTAAGGCGCGAGCAGCCCCTGCTGGGCGGCGCTCTGCGCGAAGGAACTGCCGAGGTCGACGACGTCGGGCGCGCTGTTCTGGCCCTTGCGCGAGGCGACCGCGCTGATCTCGTCCTGGCTGGTGCCGCTCGAGTTCTCGACCTCGACCGTGATGCCGTACTTCTTTTCGAAGCCGTCGATCAGGCCGCCGTAGTTGGCCCAGTCGCGGGGCAGCGCGATCGCGTGCAGTGTGCCCTCCTTCTTGGCCTCCTTGGCCAGGGCGTCGATGCCACCGAACGCGGTGGCCGTGGTCGCGGCGGCCGCGCTCTTGCCGCCGGCGGTCGACGCGTCGGAGTCCGCGCCACAGCCGCTGAGGGCGAGTGCGGCGGCGGTGGTGAGGACGCCGGTGAGGACGGCGGTTCTCGGTAGGGGCACGGTCACGGTCTCTCCAGGGTACGCACAGAGGTTTGAGGGGTTTCCTGTGGGGCCACACAGGGGACGCACGTGGGGGGTGAGCACCTGTCCGACGTTTTAGCTGAACAAGCTGGCGCCTTAGTAGGCCCAACTATGCTGTCCGTCAGGTAAAAATTGGGGAAACAGGTAACTCTGTTTCCCTCGCAATCGCAGCTCAGCATCTGCACGGTGGAGCCACCCCGCCGGAGTCCGACGGCTGCCCCACCGACCTGCTGCTGCCCGCCGGCCGCTGCTCACCCGGCCAGGCACACGAGACGCACAACGGCATCGCGGCTGGCCACGGCGGTCGGATTGCCTTCGGCTACCGCAGCTACGCGTACCCGCTGCCGCAGGGGGCCGCGCCCCTCTGGCACCACGACCACCGCATGGATTGCAGCGCCCCGCAGGTCTGGCGCGGCCTGGCTGGCCTCTTCCTCATCAGTGACGAGGAAGAGGACCGTCTCCCCTTGCCGGGCGGTGACCATGACATACCACCCATTCTGGGTGACCGGTCCTTCGAGGAAGCGGGCTCCTTCCGCTACTCCACCCACAGCCACGACGACTTCCCCGACGGGGCGCTCGCCGACAAAGCCCTACGCGATGAAGCCCCCCTTTGAGCGTGCACTGGAGACCCGGATCTCGATACAGGGCCGGCGGCGGATGTCTTGGGCCACACAGCCTTCGGCGATGCGGAGGGCTTGGTGGCCGTCGCCGAGGCGGCCTTGCTGGCGGTACGCGCGGGCGACTTCGATCCACAGGGCGACCCCGCCCCCACACCTATCCGAGCGAGCTCTTCATCACCTGGGATGTCTTGCCTCCGGGCTGTGACCCGTGGATGTACTGGTCGGCCCAGGCGCTGATGATGTGGGCGGCTCGCTGCGCTTGTCCTCGTGCGGTCAGGAGATGGTCTGCTCCTTCGAGCGAGACGAAGCTTCGCGGGTGTCGTGCCTCGCGGAAGATCTCCCCGGCGTTGGCGATGTCGACGGTGTGGTCGGTTGGCGAATGCAGGACGAGTAGCGGCAGGTTCAACTCGCGTATCCGATCGCGCAGTTGAGCACGCCGGACGTCTTCGACGAAGGCGCGCTTGAGGACCAGGGTCCTCCCGCCGACGAACCACTCGTGCGAACCCTCACTGAGAACACGATCCATGACCGCGTCGTACTGTCGCTCGACGTGGCTGGGCTCGACAGGCGCCCCGATCGTGGCGAGCGCGCGGACGCCGGTTGCCTCTGCCGCCGCGGCGAGGACGGCGGCGCCTCCCCATGAGTGCCCCACCAGCAGGTCTGCCGGAGTTCCTCGCTCCGCCATCAGGGCCGCTGCGCGGACCGTGTCCTGGACCTTGACGGTGAAGGAACCGTCCCCCCAGTCGCCGTCGGAGTCCCCGATCCCGAGGTTGTCGTAGCGCAGCATTCCGATCCCCTCGCGTGCCAGCTGCTTGCTGACGCGCGAGGCGGCCGGTGAGTCCTTGCCGAGTGTGAATCCGTGCACGAAGATTCCCCAGCCTCGGATCTCGCCGTCTGGCAGGTCGATCGCTCCGGCCAGTTCGGGGCCGACGACGCTACGGAATCGCACTTTTTCGGTCATGTTGTGATCACCTAGGCAGGGACTGTTCGTGGGCAGGGGGGACGAGGGTGACACCGGCCGGTGCCACGCGCGTGCTCCTGGCGGGAGAGCGGTGCGCGCGGCGCCTGCCACTGTCGGCGGAGGCTCAGACGGTCGGCTTCTGCACGGACGTCGGCTTGGTGGCGAGCAGTGCAGTGATCTCCTCGGCGAGGTGCGGGCCGAGCTCGCCCCAGCCGTCCTTGTAGCCGTAGACACCGGCCAGGGTCCGGGCCTCGTAGTCGCCGTTCATGATCTCGATGTCGTTGGCCGTGATGAGCGCCGGGTGGGCGACGCCGACGGCCGACGAGACCTTGATCAGCTCCTTGCGCAGGGTGCGCAGGTAGACGGCGGCCCGGGTGGCCTTCGAGGTCGGGTCGAGGCCGCGGGCCAGCCGCGGGTTCTGGGTGGCGATGCCGGTGGGGCACTTGTCGGTGTGGCACTTCTGTGCCTGGATGCAGCCGATCGAGAGCATCGCCTCACGCGCCACGTTGATCATGTCGGCACCCAGGGCGAAGGCGACCGCGGCGTTCTCGGGCAGGCCGAGCTTGCCGGAGGCGATGAAGGTCAGGTCGTCGGTCAGCCCCAGCTCGGCGAAGGTGCCGTAGACCCGGGAGAAGCCCATCCGGAAGGGCAGCGACACCGAGTCGCTGAAGATCAGCGGTGCCGCTCCGGTGCCGCCCTCGCCGCCGTCGATGGTCACGAAGTCGACACCGCGGTCGCCACGCGCCATCAGCGTGGCCAGCTCCTGCCAGAACTCCATCTCTCCCACCGCGCTCTTGATCCCGACCGGCAGACCGGTCTCGGTGGCGAGCAGTTCGACGAAGTCGAGCATCGAGTCGACGTCACTGAACGCGGTGTGCCGCGACGGGGAGGCGCAGTCCTTACCGAGCGGGATGCCGCGGATCTCGGCGATTTCCGGGGTCACCTTCGCGCCCGGCAGCATCCCGCCGAGCCCTGGCTTGGCGCCCTGGGAGAGCTTGATCTCTATCGCCTTGACCGGGGCGCCGGCGACCACGTCCTTGAGCTTGTCGATGTTGAAGCGGCCGTCCTCGTCGCGGCAGCCGAAGTACGCCGTACCGATTTGAAGGACAAGATCGCCGCCGTTGCGGTGGTACGGGGAGAGGCCGCCCTCTCCCGTGTTCTGCATCGTGCCCGCCAGCGCCGCCCCTTTGTTGAGCGCCGTGATCGCCGCGCCGGAGAGCGATCCGAAGCTCATCGCCGAGATGTTCACCACGCTCGCCGGTCGGAACGCCTTGGCGCGCCCGCGCGGCCCGCCCAGCACCTTGGCCGAGGGCAGTGGGGCCTGCGGGTCGTGCGCGTCGGGCAGCGTGCCGGCGAACGTGCGCTGCTTCAGGTACGCGTGCCCCTGCATGTGCTCAATGTCGTTGTCGGTTCCGAAGCCGAAGTAGTTGTTCTCCCCCTTCGACGACGCGTAGATCCAGGTGCGCTGGTCACGACTGAACGGGCGCTCCTCGTCGTTGGAGGTCACTATGTACTGCCGCAGTTCCGGCCCGATCGTCTCCAACAGGTACCGGGCGTGCCCGATCACCGGGAAGTTCCGGAGCAATGCGTGCTTCTTCTGGACAAGGTCACGAGCGGCCACCAGTGCCAATGCTGTTGCGGTGGCTGCGGCGATGCTCCGGGCGCGCATGAACGTTCCTCTCCTCGATGCTCGACTCCATCGCCATGCGGTGGAGTCGTCGTGTCGTATCGGGCGTTGGGCGGCGGGCGCGACCAAGCGGGCGTCAGCGTCCGTCGGAGAACGCGAAATGATATTAGGGGCTCGCCCGGATAGGTGTGGGGGCAGGGTCGTCGGGTGGGGCGGTCGTCCCGGCGGTGGGTGGTCCAGGCACGTCGGAACAGGCTACGCACGGTGATGACGGCTTCCGCGAGGTTGTAGAAGGCGTTGGCGACTCTGGTGCGGTGTTCGTAGCGGCGTGCGGCCGCGAACGTGACGTCCGAGCGTGGGAAGGAGCACCTCCGGGAGCTCTTCATGCGGCTCTTCATCCAGCTCGCTTCGCGTCGCAGGGAGCGGTCGGTGAGCGATGTCGAGCCCTGACTGCGGGAGACCTTCCCTGAGCCAGTCAGCGGATGGCTTGGTCCATGAGGACGTAGAGCAGGCCAACCAGCGAGCCATTGCTGACGACCTCGCGGCGGTCGATCATGGCACGGGCCTCGCTGAGCGGGATCCATTCGATCCTGTCGGACTCGTGCTTTTCCGTCGGCGGTCCCATGTACGTCTCGCCGTCGGTATGGAAGACGTAGTGCTGCGAGTCCGTGATTCCGTTCGCCGGCTCAACGTAGATCAACGGTTTCATCCTGTCCGGGCGCCAGCCGGTTTCCAGTTGTTCGTGTACACCTGCCGCACCCCGAAGACCTTCCGCTGCATGAACGCCGCCCGTCACCCGTCACGTCGCAATGCGCCCGGCATGTCAGAGGAAGCGGACCCCGGCCCGCCGTGCGCACAGTGACCCGGGTGACGACCGTCGACGTCGACGGCACCAGGCAGCTCTCCGCGGACCGGGGCGGCGGGGCAATCGCGGCGGCAGCGGTGCTTACGGCAACGGTAACGGCAAGGGCGGTTCTGCCAACCACCCCGGACAGAGCGCTGAAAGCAAGTGACTTGGCACCAAGGTCCGCCTTCTGAACGGCATCAAGGCCGACAACGGCAAGGACGCCAATGAGGGGCGTGGCGGGGCCGGGGGCGTTGGCGGCCCCAGCCTGGCAAAGAAAGACCCGGTGCCCCTTCGCGGCCGGCACCGGCGGCGAGGGCGGCACGGCTTCTTATTCGGGCGACGGCCGCAACGGGACGAAGGGGGATGCCGGCTGCATCGCGTGGACCTACACCACCGGCCGCTCCTGACGCGTGCTGGCCGAGACTGACCGTCGTAGCCGGGGCTGAGTCGCCACCGTCGTCCAGCTCGACCGCGTCCGGGTCACGCAGGGGCCGTAGATCCTCGCGGGGCCGGAATCCACGCCCATGTCGGCGTGGAACGGACCGACCACGCGCACATCGAGACCGTGCCGCCGAACCGGGAACGCTACCCCTACGGCTTCGGCTGCGGCAGCGATCTGACAGCCGACGTCGCCTCCGACACCGTCCGGCGCTCGCACGCCGTCCACGACCCCGACGACCCGAGGCACTACGTGCGCTGGCCGATGCTCTACCACGGTGAGATGGCCGTCGAGCTGTGGAAGCCCGGACTACCCGCCGAACCACTGAGCGGACTGCTCGACGTCTTCGCCACAGCCGTCGGCTTCCGCACCGACCACATCGAACAACCGGTGTGACCATGCCCACCGCACTGATCACCGGCGCGTCCTCCGGCATCGGCCGGGCCTTCACCGAACAACTGGCCCGACGCGGCTACGACCTCGTCCTCGTGGCCCGCACCCGCAGCGCCCTCGACGACCTCGCCCGGACCCTTCGAACCTCGGCGGGAGTACACGTCGAGACCATGCCCGTCGACCTCGCCACCGCCAACGGATGTGCGACTGTGGAGCATCGGCTCTCTGCCGGGGAGGCCGTCGACCTCCTCGTCGACAACGCCGGGACAGTACTGAGCCGCCCCTTCCCGGCCAACGACGTATCCGCCGAAGCCACTCTGCTCGACCTCAACATCCGCGCCGTCATGCGGTTGACCCACGCCGCTCTACCCCGCATGATCGAGCGCCGATCCGGCCAGGTGGTGAACGTCTCCTCCTTCACCGCACTGGGCATCGGCGGTCTGGCCACCACCTATCCCGCCAGCAAGGCATGGGTACTCGCCTTCACCGAGGCCGTCGCCCGCTCCAGGGAGGTCGTCACCAGCGGCGTCCGCATGATGACGCTCCTGCCCGGCTTCGTCACCACCGACTTCTTCGACCGCAACCAACTCGGCATCCCCAATCTTCCTTCCTGGGCTTGGCTCAGCCCCGGACACGTGGTTGCCACCGCCCTGCGCGACCTTGCCCGTGGCCGCTAAGTCAGCATCCCCAGTCGCCGCTACAAATGCGCAAGCTGGGCCCTGCGCCACCTGCCCCACCCCCTCATCCGGCCATTCACCTGGGACTTCACCAACCCGAGCATGCTCTGGCGCGATCCTCGTCACCACCGACATGGCACACGCACCTTAAGACCGTGCCCTATGTGGTGAGGCGGATCAGGCGCTTGTAGCAGCAGAGGGCTGCGGCGAGTCCGAGAAAGGCCAGGTAGTTGTGGGGATCGCGCTCGTAGCGGGGGCTGAGTCTGCATTAGCCAGTCAACCGGTCAACCAGTCAGCCAGGACATCGTGCGCTCGATCACCCGACGGTGGCATCCCAACCGTTCGCTGGACACGATGCCCTTGCGGGCGATCCGCACGCCAATGCGCTTACCGCGGACCCATTTTCGCGGTTCAGGCTGGTCGTACGCCTTGTCGGCGTGGAGCTCGCGGGGTTTGTATGGCGGCCGCATTCGACGTCGTGTCTCGATTGGAGACCGGCGACCATGGGCTTCACCCCTGGCTGTCGGTGGGTGTTACCACCTGAGACACCGACCACGAGAGGCATTCCTGAGCGGTCGGACAAGACATGCATCTTGGAACCTGGCTTACCCCGGTCCACGGGGCTCCGACCTGCAAGTTCGTCCCCTCCCTTTCGCCCGCACGTGCGCGGTGTCGCGGACTACGCGGGAAAGGCCGAGCAGCTTCTTGGCAGCCGGTTTGTCAAGCACGGCTTGGTGCCACCTGCCCCACACGCCGGCCCGCGACCAGATCAGGAACCGGCGATGGGCCGTGGACTTCGAGATCCCGAAGCACGGCGGCAGAGCCTTCCAGGCACCCCCGGACAAGTGCGTACACGATCGCCGCGAACACCACCTCATCAGGAGTGTCCTGCGTCCCGCCTCCCTACGGACGCACCCCCGTATCAACGTCCACCTCACCACATAGGACACAGTCTTGTGCCGTGACGGATGATCCAGCGCGGAGCGCCCTTCGGGGCCGGGGGTGGCGACTTCGAGGGTGCCGTGGTGGCGGGTGGCGATGTCCCGGGCGATGGCCAGGCCCAGGCCCGAGCCGCCTGCATCGCGGTCGCGGGCTTCGTCGAGGCGGGTGAAGCGTTCGAAGATGCGCTCGCGAGCCTCGGGTGGGATGGGGGAGCCGTCGTTGAAGAGCCACAGGCGGGTGGTTTCGCAGCGCTGGTCGAGGGTGACGGTCACCGTGGAGCGGGCGTGGCGGGCTGCGTTGTCAGCATCAACTGGTGGGTGCTGAGCGTGGGTAGGGCGAAATAGGCGTGCAGTCCCTGCCGGCGTGACATCACACTTCCTGACGGTGGGCAACCCGGCGCGGCGGGGCCCTGAAAGCCGGCGGGCCGGGACGGGGACCGTGGGGCCGAGGTCGGAGGCGCTTCCCTCTGATCGGCTTGCCCGCCGTTGGAGCCGCTGCCGGCGCGTACTCGGTTCATATGCGCAAAATACTGCACATAAGTACGGCGCGCCCGTCCAGCAGTGCAACGTCGTGCCGGGAACCGCGCAATCAGGATTCACGCGCCCTGCTACGACGTAGGCAAGGCCGTCGGCCCTCAAGCCACTAGTAGAGATCGCCGAACTCCGGAGGTCCCGAGTCCCTCCTGGCATCGCCCTTGGCCCACCCGAACAGTTCGGTGTGGTTGCGAGCGCGGGTGACGGGTGACGATCTCGGAGCAGTATCGCGCCCCCAGGAGGACTGTGGTGGAGCAACAGTCCGGCCCGCTCCGCTGCATGGCCGCAGCGCTGGCCGCGGCCGTCCTGATGACGGCGGCGGCATGCTCGGGTGGTGACCCGTCGGGTTCGGCGACGAGGTCCGCATCGCCACCCGCGCAACTCGCCGGGAGTCAGGCCAGAGGGGCCTTGATCAGTGCCTCCGTGCTGGGCGCCAGTGGAACCCGGCCACCGACGGCATCGACAAGCGGGACACGCTGCTGCGGAACAAGGGGGACCAGGCACCGATCCCGGCCCGGCTGAGCGCGCTCACCGAGACCGCAGTCCGCTCCGCAGGCGTACCCATCCCACACCAATGAGGGGAGCCTCGCGACATATTGGCCCCGCGTCCGAATTCTCGGACATCGACGGCCTGCCGGCGCGCGATCCGGGCTGCGGGCAGGGGATGACGTTCGGGGCGTCGAAGGGCGCGAGCCGGTCCTGCCCTGGTGAAGCCGATGCTTGTCGAAGTGACGGGCACCTTCGTGCCGAAAGGGCGCCCCGCACGTGTGCGTTCGCACGAGTGCGGGGCGCCTGTCGATCCAGTTGACGAGTCAATTCCCTCCGAGTTCAAAGCTGCGGAGCACATCGGCAGCAACGCTCACGGCAATGGTCGCGGGTTCCTTGCCGGTGATGTCGGCCAGCCCGATCGGGGTCTTGATCCGATCGATGGTGGCCTCGTCGTGACCGCCCTCGGTGGCGAGGCGCTTGCGGAACCGCACCCACTTGGCCGCCGACCCGATCAGCCCGATGAAGCCGAGATGGGTGGTGCGCAGGGCGGCGTCGCACAGCGCGGCGTCCTCGGCGTGATCATGGGTCATGATCAGGATGTGGGTGCCGCGCGGCAACTCCGCCAGCACCTCCTCCGGCAGCAGCGGCGTGTGATGCACGTGCACCTGCGCCACCGCGTCCGCCAGCACGCGGAGCCGCTTCTCGGCGAGGATGTCGGAGCGGGTGTCGATCAGATGGAGATCGAGGTCCTGACGTGCCAGGATGCGCGCCAGTTCCAGCCCGATGTGCCCGACGCCGAAGATCGCCACCGCCCGTAGCACCGGCAGCGGTTCGAGCAGCACCGAAACCGTGCCGCCGCAGCACTGCACGCCATGCTGGTTGGTCACCTTGTCGTTGAGGGCGAAGTCGATCATCTCCGGCTCCGGCTTGGACGCGGCGATCATCTCCCGGGCCCGATCGATCGCGACGGCCTCGACATTGCCGCCACCGATCGAACCCCACGTCTCGGTCTGCCCCACAACGAGTTTCGCACCGGCGTCGCGCGGGGCATGGCCGCGAACGGTCGCGACGGTCACCAGCACGCCGGACTCCCGGCGTGCTCGCAACCGTGCCACCGCGGTGAGCCACGTCATGTCAGGCACCACTCAACGCTTCCGCGTCGGTTCGGATCGTGCCGCCCGCGGCATTCCCGTTTCCGGGGTGGTCGTTGGTGGCGAACCCGTTGCGGGCGTAACCGTTCCGCGGGGCATCGCCCTGTCGAGCCGCCTGGATCGCCCAGTACACCGCCTCCGGCGTGGCGGGCGAGGCCAACTCGACGCTGACCCCGCTCGGCCCGAACGCCGCGGCGGCCTGCCGCAACGCCTCGCGCACTGAGAACGCCAACATCAGCGGAGGTTCACCCACCGCCTTGGACCCGTATACCGCGCCCTCCTCGGTGGCGTTCTCCAGCAGCGTGACGTTGAACTCCTCGGGCATCTCCGAAAAGCTCGGCAGCTTGTAGGTGCTCGCGGCCTGGGTCAGCAGCCGGCCGCGGTTCGGCCCGTCACCGGCGTCCCAGCGCAGGTCCTCAAGTGTCAGCCAGCCCGCGCCCTGCACGAAACCACCCTCGACCTGACCGATGTCGATCATCGGGGACAGGCTGTCGCCGACATCGTGCACGATGTCCACCCGCCGGATGCGGTACGCGCCGGTGAAACCGTCCACCTCCACCTCGGCCGCGGCGGCGCCATGGGCGAAGTACTTGAACGGCGAGCCCCGAAACGTCTTGGCGTCCCAGTGGAGACCCTCGGTCCGGTAGAAGCCGGCTGCCGACAGCTGCACCCGCTGGAAGTACGCGGTGCGCACCAGGTCGTCCCAGGCCAACTCCTTGTCGCTGCCCAGCGCACGCGCGACGCCCTCGACGATGCGCACATCCGAGGCATGCGAACCCAGCTGGGTGGCGGCCACCTGTAGCAGCCGTTCGCGCAACTGCTCGCAGGCGTTCTTCACCGCCGCACCGTTGAGATCCGCCCCGGCACTGGCGGCGGTGGCGCTGGTGTTGGGGACCTTGTCGGTTCGCGTCGGGGCCAGCCGCACCTTGTGCAGGGGGATACCCAGCGTGGTCGCGGCCACCTGCAGCATCTTGGTGTGCAAGCCCTGGCCCATCTCGGTGCCGCCGTGGTTGATCAGGACCGAGCCGTCCTTGTAGATCAGCACCAGCGCGCCGCCCTGGTTGAAGGCGGTGAGGTTGAACGAGATTCCGAACTTGAGGCCGGTGACCGCAAGTGCCCGCTTGGTGTGCGGGTGCGCGGCATTGAAGGCAGCGATCTCGCGCCTGCGGTCGGCGATGCCGGCGTTGTCCTTGACCTGCTGCCAGACGGCGGAGATCCGTTCGGGCCGAACGACCGGCTGTCCGTACGGCGTCGACTGGCCCTTTCGGTAGAAGTTGCGCTCCCGCAACTCGATCGGATCCAGGCCGAGCAGCGGCGCGCACCGGCCCATGATGTCCTCGATCACCAGCATGCCCTGCGGTCCGCCGAAGCCGCGGAAGGCGGTGTTGGAGACCTTGTTGGTCTTGGCGATGCGACCGGCGATGCGCGCGTGGGGAATCCAGTAGGTGTTGTCGATGTGGCACAGGGCACGGGCCACCACCGGCTCGGAGAGGTCCAGGCTCCAGCCGCCGTCCGCGGTCAAGGTGGCGTCCAGGGCCTGGATGTGGCCGTCGGCATCGAAGCCGATCTTCCACTCGGCGTGGAACCCGTGTCGCTTACCGGACATGGTCAGATCCTGAGTCCGGTTGAGCCGCAGCCGGACCGGCCGGCCGGTCAGCTTGGCGCCGAGCGCGGCGATGGCCGCGAACCCGTGCGGCTGCATCTCCTTGCCGCCGAAGCCGCCACCCATCCGCAGACACTGCACGGTCACCTCGTGGCTGTGCAGACCGAGCACGTGCGCGACGATTTCCTGCGTCTCCGAAGGATGCTGGGTGCTGCTCTGGACGAACACCTGCTCGGCCTCGTCGATGTAGGCAAGCGCCGCGTGCGTCTCAAGGTAGAAGTGTTCCTGATCGGAGAACTGGAACTCGCCGGTGAACACGTGCGCGGAGTCGGCGAAGCCGGCGTCGACGTCGCCGGTCAGCATCACGGGCTGAGCGCCGTGAAAACTGTTGGCCGCGATCGCGTCCCGCAGCGTGATCAGGGAGGGATGTTCGTCGAGTTCCACCTCGACGGCTGCCGCACCGAGCCGGGCCGCCTCCAGGGTCTCGGCGAGCACCCAGGCGACCGCGTGGCCGTAGAACATGACCGAGTCGGGGAACAGCGGTTCGTCGTGCTTCATCCCGGCATCGTTGACGCCGGGCACGTCCGCACCGGTCAGCACGCGGACCACACCGGGCACGGCGAGCGCGGGCTCGGTGCGCAGCGCGGTGATCCTGCCGTGGGCCTTCATGACCTGGACCGGGTGGGCGTGCAGCACGTCCTTGGTGCGGTGTACCAGGTCGTCGGTGTAGAGCGCGGTACCGGTGACGTGCAGGTTGGCGCTCTCATGCGGCATCGAGACGCCGACGACGGGCTTCTCGGGACGCTCGGACAATTGGCTCATGACGACACCGCCTCAGTGGTTTGCGCGTACAGCTTCGGCAGGCTCTGGCCGAGCATCGCGGAACGGTAGTCGGCGCTGGCGCGGTGATCGTTCATCGGCGTGCCCTCGGCCTGTAGCACCCCGGCCGCGGCCTCGATGGTCTCCGTCGCCCACGGTTTGCCCTCCAGGGCCGCCTCGGTGGCCAGGGCGCGGATCGGGGTGGCGGCCACGCCGCCCAGTCCGATGCGTGCCTTGCGGACGATCCCGCCCTCGATGTCGAGCGCGAAGGCGACCGCCACGCTGGAGATGTCGTCGAAGCGCCGCTTGGCGATCTTGTGGAAGGCCACAGTCGGCGACAGCGGCAGCGGAATGCGCACCGCGCGGATCAGTTCGCCGGGACGGCGCACGCTCTGCCGGTAGCCGGTGAAGTAGTCCGCCAGCGGGACTTCCCGCTCACCGTCGGCGTCGGCGAGTACCACCGACGCCTCCAGCGCGAGCAGCGCCGGCGGGCTGTCACCGATGGGGGAGCCGGTACCGAGGTTGCCGCCGAGGGTCGCACCGTTGCGGATCAGCCGGGACGCGAACTGCGGGAATAGTTCCGCCAGCAGCGGGACGTCGCCGTCGAGGCGGCGTTCGATCTCGGTGAGCGTCAGCGCCGCCCCGATCTCGATGTAGTCGGATTCGACGCGTAGCTCCCGCAGTTCGGACAGCCGGTCGACGGCGACCACGCAATCCGCCCGGCGGGAACGGATGTTCACCTCAACGCCCCAGTCGGTGGAGCCGGCGACCACCACTGCGTCGGGCCGTTCGCGCAGCACCTGCAGCGTTTCGGCCAGGGTGCTCTTCCGTAGGAACGCGCTGTCGTCCCGGGTGTACTCAGTAGCGACCGGAGCGGGCGGGGAGTGCTCGCGACGCTGTGCCAGCGGGTCCTCGTCGGTGGGCGAACCGACGGCGAACGCGGCATCGCGAATCGGGCGATAGCCGGTACAGCGGCACAGGTTTCCGCTCAGCGCGTGCAGATCGAAACCGTTCGGACCGTGCTCGGAGTCGGTGCTGCCGGCCGATTCCGATTCCGATTCCGATTCCGATTCCGATTCCGCGTGCGCGCAGCGGTCGGGCCGGTAGTACTCGGCGGCCATGCTGCAGACGAATCCCGGCGTGCAGTAACCACACTGGGAGCCGCCGCGGACCGCCATTTCCTCCTGCACCGGGTGCAGAGTGGGCGGCTTTCCGGGGCCTCTGTCGGTGGCCAGACCCTCGGAGGTGATGATCTCTTGACCGTCGAGCGCCGCGACCGGGACCAGGCAGGCGTTGACCGCCACCCAGTCGGTGGGCTTGTTCACTCCGGGACGCGCCACCAGGACCGAACAGGCGCCGCATTCACCCTCGGCACAGCCCTCCTTGGTGCCGGTGAGGCCACGTTCGCGCAGGAAATCCAGCACAGTGGTGTGGGGCGCAGCCGGTGAAATCGGTGTTTCTTTCCCATTGACCGTGATCCGCGTTTCTACCATGACTGGCCTTCATTTCGGTACGCGATCGGTCGATTCATCATGTTCGCCAATTTCAGGCAGCTTTCTGTGTTCAGACGCGCCACATGAGAGGAGCGGGCGCACAACGGCACGCGACAGCGACGTGCCGCGAGGCGGTGAGGAGAAACCCGGAATGTGCCACGGACGGGCACATCAGAACGGCGTGCTCAGCAGCCGTGCGCGATCCGACCCGGAACCCAGGCCGTGCACTGGGCGAGGCGACCAAGATCAGAGCTGGTGTACATCCGCTGGTCGCCTCCTTTCGGTAGTCATGGGTCGACGCTTACGGCAAATTAATGGTTGCGGCCACAGAGAGCAAGGGGTTGGCCTTGAACAGATCACGGGCCCGAGCGGGCCCCGGCCACCACCGGAGGGCTGCCGGGCCCCGTTTGTGCCTGGGACCGTGCGCAACCACGAGGCGGGCGCGGGGCGGGGAGGCGGACGGTCCGAAGGCGCGCCACACATGGTCGTCGAGGGAGCCGAGGGAGCCGAGGGAGGTCATGACCAGGACGTCCATCACGGCGGCGGTTTCGGCGAACAGGACGATGTCGCGGCGGAGGAGGGCGGACTTGGTGGTTGTGGTGAAGGGACGCGGTAGTCGATGAGGGCGCGCAGGACGTGGGCATCAACTGGTAGCGGCCTTCGGCGCGTTGGTCGCAGTCGGTGGAGGCGCCGACCATCACCCACTGGTCGCCGGTTTTGCCGATGCGCAGTGCGCGGCGCAGGACGGTGGCGGCGTTGGACTTGATGTGGAGGTGGGCCTGGAAGTTCTGTTCGGTGTCCGGTGTTCGGCGTTGTGGCCGAGGTGGTGGTGGCCGTCGCGGGCGAACCAGGAGATGCAGGCGTGGGCGTGTTTCAGGCGGTCGAGGGTGGCGTTGGTGGTGAGGGCTGTCCGGGAGATTTGGTCCCGGGAACGGGGGCCGGTACGCGAGCGGGGTGTCTGGGGAGGAGGGGTAGTCCCGGTACGTCTTGGCGGTGGCGGTGGCGGTTGTGCGAGGACCCCTGCGTAGTTGCCTGCGCCGCCGCCGGCAGACACCTATAGATGTGACCAATAGCTTCCATGGTCAACCACTCTTGGACGCTATAGGTACAGGTCATGCATGGTGGATCTCACCAGCCCGCAGGGGCCGATCACCACCCGAAGGGAGTGACCATGCAGGATCTCGCCCAGGGCGTCGCCCGTTTCCAGAGGGACGTCTTCCCGGCCAAGGCGGAGCTCTTCGCCCATCTGGCCACGCATCACACGCCGCACACGCTGTTCATCAGCTGCTCCGACGCTCGCGTCGTCCCCGAGCTGATCACCGGCACCGAGCCGGGTGACCTGTTCGTCATCCGCACTGCCGGCAACCTGGTGCCCGCCTACACCCCCGGGGCCGACGGCGTGGCGGCGAGCATCGAGTACGCCGTCGCCACACTGGACGTGAAGGACATCGTTGTCTGCGGACACTCCGCGTGCGGCGCGATGACCGCCCTCGTCGAGGGCCACGACCTCAGCGGTGCCCCGGCGGTCGCCGCCTGGCTGCGGCACGCGGAAGCCTCCCGGGCCCGAACCACCGCCGACGGTGACGTTCCCGCCCTGGTGCGGCAGAACGTGCTCGCCCAGCTGGCGAACCTGGCCACCCACCCCTCGGTCGCCCGCGCCCTGGCGGAGGGGAAGGTCGCCCTGCACGGCTGGGTCTACGACATTCCCACCGGCCGCGTCGAGGCCCTGACCGCCGCCGGCTCCGCGCTCGCCGCCTGACCTTCCCGGCGTGGGGCTCCCGCCCGCGACAGCCTGCCGGGAACCCCGCATCCATCCCCACCCATGGGCCATTCCACCCCACCCCTGTTCGTGAAGTGGCCCCCTGAGAAAAGGACGTATTGATCATGGTGCACGCCCAGTTCGACCCGACCGCTCGCGAGGCCCTGGCCGCAGCCGCCGTGGAGGCCAAGACCCGTAAGGACCTCTCCTGGCAGCAGATCGCCGACGCCTCCGGCCTGTCGGTGGCCTTCACCACCGCCGCCATCCTCGGTCAGCACCCGCTGCCGGAGAAGTCCGCGCAGGCTGTCGCCGAGCTGCTGGGTCTGGATGAGGACGCGGCGATGCTGCTGCAGACCATCCCGGTCCGCGGCTCGATGCCGAACCGGATCCCGACCGACCCGACCATGTACCGCTTCTACGAGATGCTCCAGGTCTACGGCACGACCCTCAAGGCCCTGGTCCACGAGCAGTTCGGTGACGGCATCATCTCCGCGATCAACTTCAAGCTGGACGTGAAGAAGGTCGCCGACCCCGAGGGCGGCGAGCGCGCCGTCATCACCCTGGACGGCAAGTACCTGCCGACCAAGCCCTTCTGACCGGCGCCGACACGGCGTCACACGGACGGCAACGGGGCGGGCCGAGAACAGTCTTCCGGCCCGCCCCGCCCTGTTTCCCGAACCCCGCGGAGCCGCCTGCCGGGGTCTCGCATCCCCTTCCATCTTTGGAGGACCTCCATGGACTTCGTCCAGCGCACCATCGACATCGCCCGTCAGAACGTCGCCGAGGGCGGCCGCCCGTTCGCGACCGTCATCGTCAAGGACGGCGAGATCCTCGCCGAGTCCCCGAACCTGGTCGCCCAGACCTCCGACCCCACCGCGCACGCCGAGATCCTCGCCATCCGCGACGCCTGCACCAAGCTGGGCACCGAGCACCTGACTGGCACCACCATCTACGTGCTCGCCCACCCCTGCCCGATGTGTCTGGGCTCGCTCTACTACTGCTCGCCGGACGAGGTCGTCTTCCTCACCACCCGCGACGCCTACGAGCCGCACTACGTCGACGACCGCAAGTACTTCGAACTCGACTCCTTCTACGGTGAGTTCGCCAAGGACCACACCGAGCGCCGCCTGCCGATGCGCTATGAGGAGCGCGACGCCGCGGTGGACGTGTACAAGCGGTGGCAGGAGCGCAACGGCGGCGAGCGCCGCGTGGCCGGCGCCCCCACCTCCTGACCGCCCGTGTCCGATGTGATCGAGAAAGTGGCGTGGATCCGGCTGGACGAGGGCCGGCTGCTGGCCACCCGCACCCGCGGCCGTGAGGTGTTCTACCTGCCCGGCGGCAAGCCGGAACCCGACGAAACCCACGAACAGGCCGTTGCCCGGGAGATCGCCGAGGAACTCGGCGTCACCCTGGACGCGGTCACCCTCATGTCCGTACTGATCGTGGAGGCCCCTGCCGACGGCAAACCGGCGGGCACGGTGGTGCGCACCTTCTGCTTCACCGCCCACGGTGCGGGGGAGCCGGCCCCATGCGCGGAGATCGCCGAGGTCGCCTACCTCACCCACGGCGACCACCCCCGCGCCAGCGCCACCACCCGCGAAGTCCTCGACCGCCTCGCAGCCACCGGCCAACTCCTGCGCCGGTGAACCCCGACGGCGCACGGGCCCCGCACCTTCCGTCCCGGGGCCGGTGCGCCGCCCCCCCCCGTTCGCTCCCACACCTGTCCCGAACCGTTCTCCCCGAAGGTGGTGCCGTGTCCGAGCTCTCCCCGAGGCAGCGGCTGCTGGTCCTTGCCGTGTGCTGCTCGGCGCTGTTCCTCGTCAGCCTCGACAACACCGCCCTGAACACCGCGCTGCCGGCCATCCGACACGACTTCGGCGCCTCCACCGCCGGACTCCAGTGGACCGTCGACGCCTATCTCGTCGTCCTCTCCTCCCTGCTGCTGCTCGCCGGTTCGGCCGGTGACCGGATAGGCCGCCGCCGCGTCTTCCGCGCCGGGCTCGCCCTGTTCACCACCGCCTCCCTGTTGTGCTCCCTCGCACCCACCCTCAGCTGGCTGATCGCCTTCCGCGCCCTCCAGGCCGTCGGCGGCTGCATGCTCACCCCCGTCGCCATGGCCCTCATCACCAACGTCTTCACCGACCGCCGCGAACGTGCCCGCGCCATCGGAGTGTGGAGCGCGGTCCAGGGCATCACCATGGCCGTCGGCCCCCTGCTCGGCGGGCTACTGGTCGACACCGTCGGCTGGCGCTGGATCTTCCTGATCAACCTGCCCGTCGGCCTCCTCGCACTGGCTCTGACCGGCCGGGTGCCCGAGTCCCGCGCCCAGCAGCCCCGCCGCCTGGACGCGGTCGGCCAGCTGCTGGTCGTCTTGCTGCTCGCCACCACCGTCTACGCGATCATCCAGGGCCCGGCGACGGGCTGGACCTCCGCCCAGGTACTGGTCTGCGCCGTCACCGCCGCCGTGGCACTGCCCGCACTGGTCATTGCCGAGCTCGCCCAGCGCGAGCCGCTGATCGAACTGCGCTTCTTCCGCCAGCCCCCGTTCACCGCCTCCGCCCTCAGCGCGGTGTGCGCCTTCGCCGCCCTGAGCGGCTTCCTCTTCCTCGCCGCCCTCGACCTCCAGGACGCCCGCGGCCTGGACGCCTGGCAGGCCGGCCTCTACCTGCTGCCCATGGCCGCCATGACCATCGCCTGCCCGCCCCTGGCCGGACACCTCACCGCCACCCGTGGCCCCCACCTGCCCCTGATGCTCTCCGGCACCGCCACCACCCTCGCCGGACTCCTGGCCCTCCTCGGCGCCCAGCGGCACACTCCGCTCCTGCTGTCCTGCCACCTCCTCTTCGGCATCGGCTTCGGGCTCGTCAACGCCCCCATCACCCACACCGCCGTCTCCGGCATGCCCCGCGCCCAGGCCGGTGTGGCCTCCGCCATCACCACCACCAGCCGCCAGATCGGCAGCGCCCTCGGCGTCGCTGTCATCGGCGCCACCGTCCCCGCCGCCGGTTACACCGCCGCCACGTTCGACCACGCAAGCCGCCCCGCCTGGTGGATCATCACCGGCTGCGGCATCGCCATCGCAGCCCTGGCCACTCTCACCAGATTCCACGCTCACCGGAGCACCCCACCCGGCACGCCACCGCGGAGCAGCGCCCGGCACCGACGGCAGGCTTCGCGGGCAGGTGTGTGACCGGCACGGGCTCCGGGGGCCGAGCCCCGCACAGAGCCGTGCCCCCGCCGGCCCGGATGGGCGGCAAAGGCACGGTGGGGCGGGAGTCGGACTGCTTCCGGGCGGACAACGCCGCGGCCGGGCTGACCGTTTACGGCACTGGCGCGGTGCAGGTCCCCGGTTGGCCCGGCCAGTTGTCCCAGTTCGGCTTCGGCCCGACCGAACTTCCCGGCCAACTCCTCGATGCCACGACCCTCCTGCCCAGTGGCATCCCCGCCTTCGTCCTCCACAATGAAACTCGGCAGCCCCTGTTCACCGCACGAGGGCCGGCCCCGCAAGATGCCGGCTTGCGAGTCGCGGCAACCCCCACTGCGGGGGCTTCCCTTCCGGTATCCGCCGAGCGCAGGAGAAGGGACCTGCGTCAGTCAGGCAACAGTGGCTTCAGTCAGGAAACAGTGGCTGCAGGCTGAGCCAGAGGTTGGACCGGGAATGGCCGGATGCTGACATCGGCGACCTCGGGCCGAATTTCTCCTACGCCCGCAACGTCTCCGAAGGCGACTCCCCGAACTGTTGGCGGTACGCGAGTGAGAAACGGCCCGGGTGCAGGAAGCCCCAGCGGGAGGCGACGGCGGTGACGGTCGTGGCACCCGGGTCGGCGGCCAGGAGTTCCTTGCGTACGCGGTCCAGGCGGACCTCGCGCAGGTACGCGAGCGGTGTCGTGTCGAGGTGTCGGCGGAAGCCTTCCTGAAGGGCCCGTACGCCGACGCCGACGCATTCCGCGATCTCCGCGACCGTGAGCGGCTCGGCGGCGTGTCCCTCGATGACCTCCATGGCGCGGCGGACCGCGGGCGGTGCGACGCGCGGCTGCTCGCCGAGCAGCGCCGTCGTGTAGTTGCTGGGCTGGGCCATCAACAGCTGGGTCATGAGGAGCGATTCAAGCTGTTTTGTCACGAGAGGCTGGCTTGTCATGCCGCCAGGCCCCTCCGCCTCCCGGCGCATGAGGTCGACGATGTTGAGCCAGGATCGGGAGCCCGGTGTGGTGAGGTTCATGCCGAGCGAGAAGAAGATCGGGCGGCGCACGGTGCGGCCGAGCAGACTGCCTAGGTGCGATTCCAGCGACGATCGGTCGAACCACACGATCAGCTGCGGATTGCCGTCGCCCCAGCGCATATCCAACTTTCCGGTCGGAGAGGGGACAGAAGCGAGTTCGGGGGAGGAGATGATCTCCTCGCGGCCGCAGGTGATTTCGGCGTAACCGGCGAGCGGGATCTGGACAAGGAAAAAGCTCTCCAGATCGCCCGGTGTGATCCGGACTTCCGTTCCGTAATCGAGGTAATACAGACCTGTCCGATCGAAGGGTGCGGCGTGCAGCCGGGCGTCGAGCGTCGCCGAGCGCTGCATGATGCGCAGCTCATGCGGGCAGAAGGCGCGGCCGACCTCGGCCCGCGCCTCCCAGATGTCCGCTGTGTGGAACCGCTGGTGATTTGCGAGGGGGGACTCTTCAGCGGGCATGTAAACCTCCACCGCCGAGATGCGCGATCGGGACAGCGACCCGCGTGATCCGGATAGCGGAGATGATCTTGCCATACCAACATTGATCCCTGACCGCCGCGGAACCCGAGAGAATCCAGGGAATCAACAATGCAGGGAGTGCCGGGCCGGACTGCGCTCGTCAGAGGCGGAGTCACGCTCAGCGGACAGCCCGTCGCATGCGCGCTGCGCGTCTTGCGCGCGACCGGCGCGGCGAGGGCCGCCGAGGCCGCACCCCCGCACGTTGCGGCCCCCTTGCCTCTGCCGCCCCGGCTCGCCGTTTCGGCCGGGCCCCGTTAGCCGGCCGGGTTACCCGGGGCCACCCCCCCGGTCCTACGGGTGACCCGGCCTCCCGCGGCTGCCCGCCAGCCCCCCTCTGGCGGGCAGCCGCATTCCATACAACCGCCCCCCACTCGTTGACGCCGCCATGTGCCGAAACGCTGCACAGCGCACTGCACTGCACTGCACGGCACCGCACTGCACCGCACCGCTCACAAAACCGCACACCCCAACCCCCGGAGTTCCCCCTCATGCGCAAGATCACCATCGTCGGAGCCGGGCAGGCCGGTCTCCAGCTCGGCATCGGCCTGGTCGACCACGGTTATGACGTCACCATCGTGTCCAACCGCACCGGAGACCAGATCCGCGAGGGCCGGGTGATGTCCAGCCAGGCCATGTTCGGCACCGCGCTGGCCCACGAGCGCAACCTCGGCCTCGACTTCTGGGGCGACGCCTGCCCGTCGATTGCCGGTCTCGGCGTGAGCATCGCCGACGGCCAGGGCGGCCGGGCGCTCTCCTTCGACGCCCGCCTTGAGGCCGCCGCCCGCTCCATCGACCAGCGCGTCAAAATGCCACTCTGGATGGGCGAGTTCGCGCGCCGCGGCGGCCGTCTGGACCTCTGCGAGGCCGGCATCGAGGACCTGGAGCGGTACGCCGCCGAGTCCGACCTGGTGATCGTCGCGGCCGGCAAGGGCGAGATCGCCGGGCTGTTCGAGCGGGACGCCATGCGTTCCCCGTACGACGCTCCGCAGCGCGCGCTGGCCCTGGCGTACGTCACCGGCATGGCAGCGCTGCCCGACCGCCCCGGCGTCAGCTTCAACGTCATCCCCGGCGTGGGTGAGTACTTCACCATGCCCAGCCTCACCACCAGCGGCCCCTGCGACATCATGTTCTTCGAGGGCATCCCGGGCGGCCCGCTCGACTGCTTCGACGGGCTCGCCCCCGACCAGCAACTGGCGAAGTTCCAGGAGCTGCTGCGGACGTACGTTCCGTGGGAGGCCGAGCGCTGCACCGATGTCACGCTCACCGACTGGAACGGCACCCTCGCGGGCCGCTTCGCGCCGACCGTCCGCAAGCCCGTCGCCACACTGCCCTCCGGCGCGCAGGTGCTCGGCCTCGCCGACGTCGTCGTCCTCAACGACCCGATCACCGGCCAGGGGTCCAACAACGCCTCGAAGTGCGCGGCCTCCTACCTCGCCACCATCCTGGACCACGGCGAGCGCCGGTACGACGCCGCGTTCATGGAGCTGGCCTTCGGCCGCTTCTGGGACAACGCGCAGTCCGCCACGGCCTGGACCAACGCGATGCTGGGCGCCCCGCCGCAGCACGTCCTGGAGATCTTCGGTGCGGCGAGCGCCAACTCCCGTATCGCCGCCCGCTTCGTCAACGCCTTCGACGACCCGCGCGACTTGCTCCACTGGTTCATGGACCCGGTCGCCGCGAAGAACTACCTGACCGAGCTAGGTGCCTGATTGGCCGTCAGGTGAGCGGCAAGGCAAACTGACGTCACGTCAGTAATAGAGGGCAACGAGAGCGGGACAGCAGGGCATGAGAAGGATCGCGGTGGTCGGAGCCGGGCAGGCGGGTGCCCAACTCGCCCTGGGACTCCAGGCGCACGGCTATGACGTCACCTTGGTCACCGACCGCGGCCCCGACGAGATACGTCGCGGCCCGGTCATGTCCAGCCAGTGCATGTTCGACACCGCGCTGCAGAGCGAGCGCGAACTCGACCTGCACCACTGGGAGGACCAGGCCCCGGACATCTCCGGCATCGCGTTCTCTCTCGTCGGTCCGCACGGTACTCCGAACGTCTCCTGGCGCGCGCCACTGGAGGGCCCCGCCCACTCCGTCGACCAGCGGGTCAAGTGTGCCGCCTGGATCGAGCAGTTCGCGGACGGTGGTCGCGGCGAGATCGTGCTGCACGAGGCGGGCGTCGACGATCTCGAATGGTATGCCCGTACGCACGATCTCGTCGTGGTCTCCACAGGCAAGGGCGAGCTGAGCCACCTCTTCCCGCGCAACTCCGAACTCTCCCCGTACGACCGGCCGCGCCGTGCGCTGGCCCTGACGTACGTCACGGGAACGGCACCGCGGGAGGGGGAGGGCGCCGTCCACTACCGCCTGGTCCCCGGCGTCGGCGAATGCTTCTCCTTCCCGGCCCTCACCACCACCGGACCCTGCGACATCATGGTCTTCGAAGGCGTCCCCGGCGGCCCGATGGACTGCTGGGACGACATCCGCACGCCCGAAGGCCACCTCGCCCGCTCACTGGAAATCCTCCACCGGTTCTTCCCCGACGAATACGAGCGCTACCGGCACGCCCAACTCACCGACAACGGCGGCGTGTTGCGCGGCAGGCTCACTCCGACCGTCCGGCACCCCGTCGCCCGCCTGGCCTCCGGCCGGCACGTCCTCGGCATGGCCGACGCCGTCGTCCTCAACGATCCGATCACCGGCCAGGGTTCGAACAACGCGGCCCAGGCCGCGACCCACTACCTCGACAGCATCCTCCGCCACGGCACCGCCGAATTCACCCCGCAGTGGATGCAGCGCACCTTCGACAACTTCTGGCGCGGCTGGGCTCAATGGGCCGTCGGCTGGACCAACTCCCTCCTGACCGAGCTGAGTCCCCACCACCGCGACCTCTTGACAGCGGCGGCCGACATCCCCTCGGTCGCCGGCGCCCTCGCCGCCGGATTCGACGACCCGCGCACCCTCTACCGCTGGTGGTTCGAGGAGGCCGAGGCACACCGCTTCCTCGCCGAGAAGCGTGCCCAGCACGCCGCCCGCTTCGACGGCCGCGAACTGCGCCGCGCGCTGGGCCAGTACGCCACCGGCGTGACCGTGGTGACGGCCCGCGCCCCCGACGGCCGCAACGTCGGCATGACCGCGAACTCCTTCACTTCCGTCTCGTTGAACCCGCCCCTTGTCCTGTGGTGCCCCGGCAAAAACAGCCCGAGCCTCCCGGACTTCACCGACGCCTCACACTTCGCCGTCCACATACTGGCCGCCGACCAGCACCACCTCTCCCGCCAGTTCGCCACCCCGGCCGACGACAAATTCCGCGGTACCCCCACCACTCCCGGCATCGCCGGCACCCCCCTCCTGGACGGCACGGTCGCCCGCTTCCAATGCCGCACCGTCCAACGCCTCGACGCCGGCGACCACATCGTCTTCCTCGGCGAGGTCGAACAGTACGAGGCCGACGGCGGCACCCCTCTGGTGTTCCACTCGGGGTACTACCACGTGGCGACGAAGCATCCAGATCTGTGAACGAGCATGCGGACCCGCGCCGTTGTTCTGCGCGAGGGAGAGGATTTCCCGAGGGTGTTGTCCTACGACACCGGACTTCCCCCATAGACGCCCCGGGTGCGACGGTCTCCGTCTGAGCCCGGGGCGTGGCCATGCGATTCGTCGCGAGCAAGGTGAGCTCGCAACCGTTCGAGAGCCCGGCAGACGCTGAGACATTGTTCTTCTCCTTGCGAGTCTTCGTCGGCTTGGTGAGGTTCGTGGAGCTTGCTGAGTCGTGTGGGGCCTGATCAGGCCGCGCGGACGCGGCTGATCGAGGGGCGCAGTTTGTCGGGATCGCAGTTGTGGGATCTGAGCGGCAGCTGCATTCCCGGATGTCGGGATTTCGGCGGCCGGCTGCCGCCTGGGGAGTGGGGATTGTGCGCCACCGGCGCGGCGTCGGCTCGCGGGGTCAGTAGTCCGAAGCCCTGTCGGGCTCACCTCGACGGGGCGAAAGCCGTCGATGAAACGGGGCGAATCGGTGCATGTCGGGGCGGCTTTGGTATCAGGTGAGGGCGGCGACCAGCAGGGTGAAGGCGGCGGTGATGACGGCGACGCGGGCCTGAACCGGGCCAAGGGACGGGTGGATGCCCAGACCGAAGCCCTGTTCCGCGTCGTGCACGCCCACACCCTGGCCAAGAGCGGCAAGCACCGCGCGGCCCTCGCCGAGGCCGAACACGCCCGCACCCTCCTGACCGGTGCGCCCGGAGACAAGGTGCCGTTCTGGGCGCTGGCCTGGGGCCCACCGGCCGCGTCGGTGTACTCCCGCACCGCCAAGGTCCACGAGACCATAGGAGACCACCGAGCCGCCGCTGAGCAGTACACGCTGGCCGCCACGGCCCGCCCGGCAGACACCTACGCGCGGATCGTCGCCCCGGCACCGGCGAATGCTCGCGGGCGGAACACCTCACTCACGTGGCGACGACCTCCAGTCCTGGAACCGCCAGTCGAAGGGCATCAGGTCCCTCTCCCAGCCGAGCGATCCGGCCAGTGCGTCGGCGGCCTCGGGCGTGCGCAGGAGACAGCGGTGGCGCAACAGCTCGCGCCGGCCGCCGGGCGTCAGGAGCCTCTCCTCGGGCTGAGATTCTCCGGGTGGTCGGGGTGCAAGTCGGTGCTGCCGTCGATCGGGCGGTTCCCCGCCACGTTGAGCCGATCGCCGGCCGGAGTCCGGTAGTCGAGGCGGAAGTCGGTGCGCCACTGGGAATTGCTGCCCCAGCCCTGGGACAGATCGACCGTCGGCCGGTGGCGACGCCGGAAGGTCCAGTACAGCGGCGAACGGTCCGCGACGCCGCGCTGCGCGTGCTCGACGCCGGCGCGGATCCGCACGCCGGCCCGGTTGAACAGCAGCTGGCCCAGCATCAGGCCGGGCCAGAGGACCCCGGTGATCTCGATCGGCGCGTGCGGGTCCTCGGCCTGTTCGACCTCGACGATCTCGTGGAGGAACGGGTCGAATGCGTCGCCACCTTCGAACGGCGTCATGCCGAGCGAGGTGAACACGTCGGCGTACTCGCGTTCCGAGAGCAAGGGCTGCGGGTCCTGGGAGCTGGGATCGTCGGAGGGAGGCTGGAAGGTGAGCAGCAGCTGGTCGCTGACCCGGTGCAGGGCGTAGAGCTCCCACACGAGTTCCTGCCCGTCGGGCTCCCTTCCCTTCTCGGCCCGCCATGAGCCGTCTTCGGCCGCCGTGGCCAGCCAGGCGCGGTAGCCGCGCTGGGCCCGATCGAGCCACGGCACGACGATCGTCTCGTACGGCTCCACCCCCTCATACCACGCCAGAGCCTCGTACAGTTCCCGCGCGTCCACCCCGTAAGGCATGCCAGGAGCCTACGGGAGGCGCCGGGGCGACCGGAGGCCTCACCCACCCACCCGCGACGACGGCCCAAACGCTCCGGTAGACACCGCCGCGGAGTGGACCACCCTGGTGGTCACCGCCCGGGACCACCACCAGGTCACGGCGTACCGCAAGCGCGCGTACGCGCTGCTGCTCCTCTATACCTGCTGCCTGCGCATCGACTCCCTACTACTCCACGCCCGGGTCGAGGACCTCGGATACGACAAGGCGCACCGTGTGCTGCACCTGGAGAAGACGAAGGGCGGCGGCCGGAACAAGAAGCCGATCCCGCCGGTGACCTGGGACGCGCTGCAGGAGTACCTCGACGGCCGGGAGACGGGGTGGCTGTTCTGCACGGCCAGCGGCGGCCAGCTCGACGAACCGGCTGTGTGGCGACTGTGTGCCTCGCTGGCCAAGCGCGCCGGCCTGCCCATGCGCGGCCCGCACGGCACCAAGGGCGACGCCGTCACACACGCCTTGGCGAAGAAGGACGCGCGCCCGGACAAGGTGCAGCGCTGGGCTGACCACACGGACCAGCGCACTTGCGGGGCTAACCCCTCGCCGATCCAAGGTCGGAGCACCTATCCTTCCGATGTGCCATCGCACGTGAAACGAAGGTTCTCGATGTCCGTCAACGCCCATGACAATCCGGTCGCCCCGCAGTCCCAGCAGCCGCCCCGGACTTCGGCGGCGCCGCCTGCCCGCGGCCAGCGCGCCTGGCTCTGGGCCCGGCGTCTGCTGTGGCCGGCCTGCATCCTCGGCGGTCTGGTGGTCGGCATGACCGGTCACGACACCCTGGGCGTGGCCCTGATCGCTGCCGCCCCGGCGGGCAGCAGTCTCCTGGCCTGGAGGTCCTACAACCGCCGCTAAGAAGCTGTGAGGTCTGCATGGCAAGCCAGTCGCACGGTTGTGGTTCCGTCGTGCTGTGGTGAGTCGTGTCAGGCCGCGGAGCGGGGAAGGTCGATGGACCGGCTTTCCTCTATGACTTGGTAGCCAGCGCTCGTGTACAGGTTCATCGCCACCTCGTTGCCGCCCCACACGGTGAACATCAGCGTGGAGTCGCCGGCTGCGAGCGTTGCCTGTTCGCCGGCCGCCATCGCGGCCCGCCCGTACCCCTTGCCGCGGTGCTGGTCCTGGACGTAAAGCGAGTAGCCGTAGGTGACCTCCGGGAGGTGACCGTGCTTCAGCCAGCCGGTGCCGATCTGCTCGCCTGCCGCTTCGAGGACCAGGAACGTGTTGCCGGGCGTCGCCAGGCCCTCGGGAATCAGCTTCGCGAAGTCCTGGTCGGACTTGCGTACGGCCTCCTCGGGGCTCAGGGCTCCCGCCCGGACGATGTCGCCGACGTAGGCGGCCTTCTCGGAGGTGAGCCAGTCGGGATATTCGGCGGGTGTCATCGGCCGTGCGGTAACGCCGTCGAGGGGTTCCGGCGGGGAACTCACGTGCCGTGCCCTGAGCTGGCCCCGGACGCCGTACCCGTTGAACAGTTCACCGGCGGGCTCGGTGAGCCGTATGTCCAGTCGGCGTGCGCCGCGCTGCGCGCACCATGCCTCGGCCCAGTCCCGGGTGGCCTGTTCGTGTCCCTGGCCTGCGTGGAGCGCGTCGATGCGGAGGTCGCCGATGCGGCCCGCGAGTGCGCCGTTGTTGTCGGTCACGATCACGGCGACGTATCCCACCCGGGTCCCGGCGTCTGTGATCTCGGCGACGGTCCAGTCGCCGATGCCGGCGCGTGCATCCTCAAGCATGCGCTCCACGGTGGCCTCACCGAGCCCGGCCACCGTGTACGAGGTGCGTAGCCGCCGCTCGAAGTCCTTCTGCCATTCCATGCTGTCATCAAGGATGCTGAATTCTGTCACCTGATCACACTAGTGGCGTTGTCGTGGACCCGGCCCGGAAATTTCGGTGTCCTACGCCAGCGCTCGGCTACTTCCTGCGGGGCTACCGGCAACTGGCCGTTCTCGACAGGGCGGCATGCTCCTGGCGGTGCCCCGTATCACTGCCATCACAGGTCGAAGATTCGTGCAGTGGCCGTGGGGAGTCCCTGCCGGCTGCTTCTGCTTCGTACGGTGGAGGATGAGCATCCGTACCGTCCTGGGCGACATCCAGGCGCGGGAGCTGGGACGCACTGACCACCACGAGCACCTCTTCCAGGTCACGCCGCTGCTCCCCGTGGACGAGCTGGACGACGAGAACCTCAGCGGCCAGGAGGCGGCTTCCCTGCGGAAGGCCGGTATCGACGCCATGGTCGAGGCCACCCCGATCGGCCTGGGGCGCAACCCGTCCGCAGTGGCCCGGATCGCCGCCCGCACCGGTCTGCACATCGTGCTCACCACCGGCGCCCACCGCGAAGCGCACTACCCCGAAGGCCATGTGCTGCTCGACGCAACCGAACAGCGCATGGCAGACCGCTTCGTCACCGACCTCACGGCCGGCGCGGACGACACCTTCGCCGCACCGGACGGCAGCAACGCCGCGCCTGGCTCGGGCATCCGTGCCGGGCTCCTCAAGGCCGGCATCGGATACTGGTCCATCTCCGCCTTCGAACAACGCGTACTCGCCGCCGTCGCCACCGCCCACCGCAGCACGGGCGCATCGGTGATGGTCCACCTTGAGCACGGCAGCGCCGCTTTCGAGGTACTTGATGCGCTGACCGGTGCCGGAGTCCGCGCCGACCGGATCGCCCTGGCCCACATCGACCGCAATCCGGACCCCGTCCTGCACGCCGAACTCGCCGACGCAGGATGCTATTTGGGATACGACGACATGGCCCGACACCGCGAATGGCCCGACTCCGCACTGCTGGAATGCCTAGCCCGGGTGGCCGGCTCCGGCGGAGCGGAACGCATCCTCCTCGGCGGCGATGTCACCCGCCGCACCCGCTACCGCGCCTATGGTGGCATTCCGGGCCTGACCTATCTCCCCACGCGCTTCGTCCCCCGACTCCAGCGCGAACTCGGCGCCGAGCACAGCCACCGGATCCTCGTCGACAACCCGGCGCGGTGGCTGGACCGGGCGCCGTGAGGCGAAGCCGGGAGCTCCGTTCTCCGATGCGGTCGCAGCGATGAGGATGCGGCTCGGGTTGAGGCCGATCTCGAGCAGTTCGAGCCCTGGTCCGTCCGGGACGTTGTTGGCTGGTTCCTGGCAGCGGTCGAAGGCGACCTGGTAGGTGGCTGCGGAGCGCAGTCCGATGATGTTCCAGCGCTTGAGGACGCTGACACCAGGGTGGTGCGCGGAATCACGACGGCCAGCTGTGCCAGCGGCCTGTTCCTGTCGCGGGCGATGACGAGGAGGTGGTCGGCGATCCGGCGTTGGTGGAGAACATCTTCTCGCCGGACAGTTCCGGGTAGTCGCCGCAAGGGGTGGCGGTGGTGGTCACGCTGACGGGTTCGTTGCCGGCGACGCGCTCACTGCCGAGGGGGCCAGGGAGCAGCCGGAGGCGCTGACGCGTTCCTGTACTGTCCACAGAGCCGCGACGGCCTGTTCCCCATCGTGGGTGATCGTGTCGGGTGCGGCTCTCCTCAGGGAGCTTCCAAGCACTGCGCCGGCCTCGCTACACTCCGGCGGCATGGCCGATCGCTCTTCGACGCCGTCGAGCGAGCACAGCTCAGTGACCTGTTCGGCGAACTCGGTTCCCAGGCACCGACTCTCCTCGCAGCGTGGACGACCCGCGATCTTGCCGCACACCTGGTCCTCCGCGAGCGCGACTACCTCGCCGGCCCCGGGCTGGTCCTGCCCGGTACGTGGGGACGCTTCGCTGAACGACGACGAAGAGCGCTCGCGCTGACGGACTTTGCAGAGCTCATCGCGACGATCCGATCGGGGCCGCCACCAGGCTTCTTCCGCCTCCCTCACCCCGCAGCGCGACCGGTCGTGGAAATCGGCAGGTTTTGCGAATTCGATGATTGTCCAGCATCGCGATTTGTCAGCAGTGATGGCTACCCTCTCGAGGCATGATGCACAGAACTGAATCCCCACCGGAACCAGCGGTGACTCTCAACAGTCCAATGCAGCTTCTGACGGAGTATCTCGACTTCTATCGAGACGCTGTGCTTCGCAAGTTGGCGGGCCTGTCCGAGGAAGAACTGCGGCACAGCCCACTCCCTTCGGGCTGGATGCCTCTGGCTCTCCTGAAACATCTGGCCTACGTGGAGCTGAGGTGGCTTCAGTGGGGATTCGCCGGCGAACACGTCGAAACGCCATGGGGTGATCAGGAATCTCGTGGCGAGCCCTGGCACCTCGAAGCAAACGAGACGCTGGCGGACGTCACGGCGTTCTTCGAGCAGCAGTGCGCGCGTTCCCGCGAGATCGTGGCAGGGGCACGTCCGGAGGACCGCGCCGCCACGCTAGGGGGCCGTATCCCCGCAGACGAACATCGCCCGACCCTCATCTGGATCTTGTTCCACCTGCTGCAGGAGTACGCGCGCCATGTCGGGCACCTCGACATCGTGCGTGAGCTGCTCGACAACACCGTTGGCGAGTAGGCCGGGGTGACATGCCGCGCGCGAAGCGGCCGCCCGCGGCTTTTAGTGCAGTCGAAGGACCCAGAGTGCCAAGCGGCCGCAGCGCCACCGCCCGGCGGTTCCGCCTTTTAGCGCCACTCTCAGAAGAGGACAGGGTCCCTCCACTCGCCCTCCGCCGTAGACCGAAAAACGGAACACGAACGGCGCGATGTTTTCGTGCGCGCAGCCAAGACCGAAGCGCTCTCCTGAGCGAGGCCGAAGCGGCCCGCGCCCTGCCGCGACATGACTGCTGCGGCGCGGGCAGAACTGCGGTCCGAACCGGATGAGCGGGTGAAACGTCACGTCGGCAGAGCGAAGTGGCTTGAGGCAGCTGGTCTGGTTTGTGCCCCTGCCTCCCGTGTGTTGTACGAGGAGAGGAGTTGGAATTCTGAGCAGAATGCGCCGCCGGCACCATCGCGTACCGCCCCGGCTGTGGTTGTGGCGGGTCGTCCTGCCTGGCGTGTTGACGGCCTGTGCGGGTGGCGCTGGCCCACACGGCGCGTCAGCGCCATCGGACTCCTCGATGAGACCGTCAGGAACACCGGCTGTCTCAGCCGGCACCGGGCAGCCGTCCGCTGGTCCGAGCAGCTCTTCCGTACCGTCTCTGACTGTGACGCATCGGCCGCAGGACTCCGCCGTTCGGCGGGTGCGCCTACGGGCCGGCGGGGCCGTGACCGTAGTGCTTCTGCCTTCTCCGGATCGGCCGTGGTCGAAGCCGCGCAGCAGCAGTCCGATGGTGGCCACCATCACGTCGGCCGTCACCGAGTCGGACGGGACCGCGCGGATCACCATTCGGGGTGCGCGGACGGGTGTTGCCACCGTGAGCTGGGGTGATGCCTTCACCTTGCGGCTGGACGTCGCGGCCTATCAGGTGCAGTGATGCAGAAGCCGGACCAAACGTAAGGCGGCCGGTGTGCCTCCTCGGAGGAGAGGCACACCGGCCGCCACTGGTGGTCCGGGCCGACGCTTCAGTCCTTGCGGGCCTTGAGGCTGCGTGGGTTGAAGGACCAGATGCCGCGGCCGTGTGTGGCGGCGTAAAGGTTGCCGTCCGGGCCGGGGCGGAGCTGGAGCGCGGCCGTGGTGGGCAGGCCGTCGCCGAGGACCTGCCACTGGTGGACGCCGGGGGCGCGGTAGAAGACCGCGAGGTCGGTGCCCAGGGCCAGGCCCCCGTTCGGCAGCAGCTTCACCGTGTCGGCGGGGACGTCGGGGAGGTTCGCCGAGATGTCCTTCCAGTCGACTCCGCCGTTGGTGGACTCGAAGACGTGGCCGGTGCCGGCGCCGGGGCCCTCGGTCCACTTGCGGGAGAAGCCGTTGACGGCGACGAAGACGTGGTCAGGGTGGTTCGGGTCGATCTCGAAGGCGGAGATGTAGCGGTTGGGGACGGTGCCGTCGACGGGAAGGTCGAGCTGGTGCCAGCCGGTGCCTCCCCCAGACTCCGTCCGGGAGGTGCCCCCAGCCTTGCCGACGGCGATGCCGCGGGTGAAGCCCTGACTGTCGCAGGGGCCGCACCATCCGGCGTAGACGGTGCCGCCGGAGGAGGCGACGGCGGTGGCCACGTGCCCTTCTCCGAGGTCGAAGGCGCTGGTCCACTCCTTGCCGCTGCGGATGCCGAAGCCCTTGGTCTGCACCCACACATGGCGGCCACCGGCGATCCAGGTGGCGGCGTTCTTGGCGTCCGCGGCGATGGGGGCGATGAAGCGGGCGCCCTTGCCGCCCTGGTCCTTGTCGGGCGGTGCGACCTCGTACTCGGTGGCCTTGGTGGGATCGGTGGTCCAAGCGCCGTTGTTCACGCCGCAGTTCTGGGTGACCCACATGTCGAGGTAGACGTATTCCTGGGCGATGTTGCAGCCATCGGCGGGATCAACGATGGTGTCGGCGCCGTCGCCGCCGAAGTTCGATCCCATGACTGTGTCCCGGCCGCGCAGGATCGACTGTCCGTTGTCCTGCAGACCGCCGCTCACCGAGACCCCGCCGTACTGGCGGTCCCTGCCCACGCCCACGGAGTAGTACTGGAGGGTGTCGATGGTGCCGTCGTTGAGCGACTGCCAGTCCTTGGCATGGCCAGCGGAGTCAACCGCTCCGGCCAGTGGGCGGCGGTAGATGCCGCCGTCGTTGCCGGCGTACATCCAGGGCTTGCCGTGGTACGAGCCGATGGCCACGGCGTGTTGGTCGGAGTGGGTGGTCGGGAAGCAGTCGCCGGTCTGCTTGGCCGGGTCGATGTTCCAGCAGGGGAAGGGGAAGTTCCAGTACGGGCCGGGGGTGACCCAGCTGGTGCCCCCGTTCTTGGTCTCGAAGACCTCCTCCAGACCCAGGTAGACGTGGTCGGCGTTGGCGGGGTCGACCTGGAGGAACTGGTTGTACCAGGACTGGATGCCCGGCTGGTAGCCCGCACTCTGGAGCGCGGAACCGGACGCCTTGAGCTTGCTGTAGTCCGCGATCTGCGTCCACGGTCCGAACGGCGAGCCGTTCTTGGAGACGTAGACGCCCTTCAGCCCGCTGTCCGGGTTGCTGCTCAGCTGCTTCGGGGACTGGTCGATGGCGTAGAGGCGGGAGCCGTCGGCCGCGGCGGCGAAGGTCACATTGCCGACGTCGTCGCTGCTGGTGGGCAGGTCGCCCAGTGCGCCGGCCCGTTGCCAGCGGCCGTCCTGCTCGGCGTACAGGCCGTTGTACTCGTCGCCGCCGCGCCAGCCCACCGCGAGCAGGACCCGGCTGGGGTCCTTCGGGTCCACCGCGATGTCGTTGGCGATGTTCTTGTACGGCGCGCTCGGGTCGTCGGCCTTGGAACCGCCTGGTAGATAGTCCGGGTTCGGGGCGAACTCCAGCTTCCACGGCCCGGAGAGTTTGGTGATGGAGTGGGACCACACACCGCGGCTGGTGGCGGCCCATACGCGGTCGCCCGTGAAGCGCAGCGCGTGGATGACGGTGCTTTCCAGCTCCGCACCGCCGACCCGGTCGCCGGGCCGGAACGTGCCGCGGTGCGGGTCGCTCAGTACGTAGACGCCTGTGCCGACGAAGGCGGTGGCGCCGGTGTTGGACTCACCGGTGGCGTACCAGAGTCGCTTGGAACCGTCCAGTGCGAGCGTGCCCGTGGAGAGCGAGGGCAGCTTGTCGGCGATCGGCTGCCAGTGTCCGCCGCCGGTACGGGACCGGAACACACCGCCGTTGGCGCCGCCGGCGTAGACGTAGCCCTGGTCGTCGGCGGCGATACCCGTGATCCGCCCGGTGATCTTTCCCGCACCGCCACTCGAATTGGAGTTGATGTCGCGGTATCGCGGGTCGTCCGCGTTGTAAGGCCGCTTGGTGACGTGGCTCCACCCACCGGGCGTGTGGCGCATGGACTGCAACTGCTGCCAGGCGGCTCCGTATGCACCGGGCGCGATCACACCAGGCGCCGTACGGGCCTCGGTGAACTGGGCGGTGGCCTCGGCCGAGTTCTCGGCCTCGTCGCCCTCGTCTGCCCCGCCCCCTGCGGTGAGACCGGGCCCGAGCAGGCCGTTGAACTGCCCTGAGTGCACGAGTTTCGCGTGCCGATGGCCTATCTCGGCTTGATGGCGCACGTTCCAGGGCTTGGGCTTGCTGTTTCCTGCTGTGGTTCCTGTTGCCGCGAAGGACTGGGTTCCGGCCAGTCCGAGTGCGGCGGCTACGACGATGCAGGTTACGAACCGTCTGCGATACCGATGCCGATGGGGCATCATGCGCTCTCCTCCCCGTCACGGGCGCCGGTGTGCCCGATAACTGGGGGAGATCTTGGCGTGCTCGCGTCAGCGTCGGATATGGGGCGTTAGCAAATATGGTCTGAAGTTTGCGATTGGCTTGGTTTTGGGGTGCGCTGGACCATGGGTCGGTCAGGCTGACATGCCCGCTGGTCGGTGCCGGCCCGACTGGGATCGAGGCCGTGCCGGCACCGCTTCGGCTCGCACATCAGCGCGCGGTGCGCAGGGGAACACGTCCCGCGCCGACGCCCGGGTTGGGCGCCGAGTCGTGCGCGGCCTGCTGCGCCCTTACCGGGCCGCCGTTGACGGCGAGGCCGCCCGCGGTGTGCATGGCCTCGTCGAATGCCTGGCCGCCTGTCGGAGCCTTGCCAACGGCGAAGACGGAAACCGCCTTGCCGCCGATGACGGAGGTGGAGAGGTAGTCGCCGACCATGCTGCCCTGGGTGGTGCCGGCTATCTGGTTCAGGGACATCGGTGCGGCGATGGTCTGGGCCGTGTTCCAGGTGGAGCCGCCGTTGGCGGGGGAGAGGTGGCCGACCTCCAACTGGCAGGTGGAGGCTGAGCAGTTGGCCTTCGGGTAGAAGTAGTAGTAGAGGCCGATCTTGGCCGTGTTGCCGGATGAGGTGACGTCGACCTCGATGTAGCAGCTGCCGTAGTGGGGGCTGCCGGTCGAGTTGTCGCAGACGATCCATTCCTTGTCGTAGCCCTGGCCGTCATTGCCCACCGCCATGACCGGTTTATGCCAGTTCGTGCCGTTCGGAGAGCGGCTGACGGTGACGCCCGCGCCGTTGACGTTGGTGTCGATGACCAGGCCGGTCACCATCCAGGTGCCGTGCCTGGCGTCGTAGGCGACCGAGAGGTCGGAGGCCCGGGCCCAACTGCCGCCGCCTTCATAGGTGGTGATGCCTGGGAGCATGCCGTGCTGCCACGTCGCGCCGCCGTCGGTCGAGGCGTTCCAGCCGATGTCGGACGCGCCCCCATCCGTGAACCGGCCGACCTGCGACGAGCTCACGATCGTGTTGCCGTGGGCGAACGTGTCGGGCTCCAGCTCGGTGGCGTGCTGGCTGGAGGAGTTGGTGAAGGGGTCGCTGCTGACCTGTGCCAACGCCGCCTGGGGAGAGGGCCTGTGAGAGATCGCGGTGGCGGAGGTGATCCCGGCGGCTGGTTGGGCGGCGATCAGGGTTCCGGTGAGCGCGAAGGTCGCGGCCGCCGTGGCGAGGGCGGCGAGCCGTCGCCTGCCGATTGCGCGTGATCTGAGGGGTATGCGTGAGCTGTTTGGCATGGAGGTTCCCCTGTCGTCGGCGGGAGGTCACGTGGGGCGTACGTGCGGCGTGCGGGGAAGTGCAGGGGGATTGCATGAGCGTGGGCGTCGGGGCGTGCCGGGGAGCGGGTCGTCGGCGCGGTCGCGTGCGCTGCCGACGGCGCACGGAACGCACCCGTTCCCCTCCGTTCACTGCCCGCCCGCTACTGGCGGGTGGTCGCCGCCCTGACCCTTTTCGCCCTGGTCAACTTCCCCGACGCACTCCTGCTCCTGCGCGCCCATCAACTCGGCCTCTCCACCGCCGCCGTCATCGCCGCCTACGCCCTCTACAACCTCACCTACGCCGCTGCCTCCTACCCCGCCGGAGCCCTCTCCGACCGGCTGCCCCGCCGCACCGTCTACGCTCTCGGCCTGCTCTTCTTCGCCGCCGGCTACCTCGGACTGGCCTATGCCCACCAGAACTGGCAGGTCTTCACCGTCCTGGCCCTGTACGGCGGCTTCAACGCCTGCACCGACGGAGTCGGCAAAGCCTGGATCTCCACCCTCGTCCCCGACCACGCCCAAGGCACCGCCCAGGGCCTGTCCCAGGCACTCACCGGCATCGGCGTCCTGGCCGCCGGCATCTGGGCCGGCCTGGCCTGGAACGACAACGGCCGCACTCCGCTTGCGACGTTCGGTGACCAGGCCCGCAGCCCGCCACCTCATCCGGCGATTCAGCTCGCTACGGATCGTCGAACACCATCCCGTCAGCACCAACGCGGCCTTCGCGACCATCCAGGTGCTGCTGGGACTCGGCATCGCCTGGCGCCCTACCGTCAAGCCCGCGCTCGCCGCCTCGATCGCCTGGTCGCTCGGGGTCTGGTGGTTCGGTGAAGGCGTCGGCGGGGTGCTGACCGGCACCGCCAGCCCAGTCTCCGGCGCCCCTGGAGCCGTCATCCTCTACGCGCTTCTGGCCGTCCTACTGTGGCCCACCCGCAGCGAAGCCGAACCTCGGGAGCGGTCATGGTTCGTGGCCGAGCGCCCCGTCGGCATGACCACGGCGCGGCTGCTGTGGCTGGTGCTGTGGGGCAGCCTGGCGTACTTCGCCGTTCAGGCAGGCAACCGCAGTGGCGAGCGGCTCCACGACACGATCTCCCAGACGGCCTCTGGCCAGCCCGGCTGGCTCGTGTTCTGCGAGAGTTCGCCGAATTTCAGATTGAGTTGGTCTCTGGGTTGGCTGGTGCTGCCTTGGCGAGTTGAACAGCTCGGGTTCGGACTCGGTGAGGATGCCGCGGGTCGCCAGGCGTTTCAGCCTGGCGCGGGAGTTTTCGGTGTGCTGGGCCTCGGTGCCGCGGCCGAGTGCCCGGCAGACCTCCTTGGCGCGGAGTCCTTCTCCGGTCTCCCCTGGCACTTGGCAGCGCTTCGCCGCACCGACGGCGGCTGGACCCTCATGCCCCGGGCGAAGGCCGCTGAGCTGGGCCGCCTGATCGAGTGCGACGGACGGCCCAGCCACCAGGGCTGGCAGGACTGACAGCGGCCAGGCGGAATGGTTCTGATCCACTTCTTGTGGGCCGGTGACGCGGCATCACGATCCCCTGGTGTTCGCCGTCATTCAATCGGGCGTTTGACAGCGGACCCAGTCGTTCAGGCTTCCTTGTCAGCGAACCTGGTCGCTCTTCGGCCCGATGCCTTTGATCCTGGTCGGAGTTCCCTCCGGGGCGAACGAGTGGTGGAAGGCGAAGGCGTGCGGCGCGGAGCCGTGGTCGTGGAGGTGTTCCAGCCTGGAAACCCCGTCCCGCCAGGTGGGTATCACGCCGTCGGAGACCCACCAGCACACGTAACTCGGGTGTCCTGTCCTCTCGAACCAGTCGTAACGCCTGTTCAGCGCCTCACGGTGCAGACCGGTGTAGATGGCGTCGAAGGCGGGGCGCAGGTCGGTCCAGAGTGAGAGGGCCGCGTCCAGGGCGGTGGTTTCCACCGTACGGCCCTTGCCGTACCAGGTCGGTACGGCGAACTCTCCCCAGGCACCCCAGTCCAAGTCGAAGTGTGAGCCCCGGTTGCCGTCTGCCGCTACAGCACGCGCGAGGTATCCGGGGTGCTGGCTGATCTTCCGGTAGATGGCCGCGCCGCTGTCGTGGAGCTCGCGCGTGAGAGGTGCGGGATCGGCGAGAGATGACTTCAGGACGCCGAATGTGTACAGAGCAAGATGGGGCATGCGTCTCTCCCTGGTTGGGGGTGCCTGGTGTGGACCCGGTTCGGTGGCTTGGGCATGAGGGCGAGGATTCGTGGGCGTGACCAGCTCATCCCGTCGCGGGTGGCTCAGCCTGAAGGAACTCCTGTGCGACCGTGGGCGATCGCCGAAGACCAGGTGAAGGTAGCTGCCTCTGCGGGCCATGTCGAAGTTGCGTTTTCCCTGTCCAAGTGGCCTCTTGCACCGGTCATTGTGGGAGCTGGGGCGGTGTCGCTGCCTGCCGTCGTGGAAGTCCTCATCGGCCCGGCAACTGCGGAGATGCAGCATCGACAGCTCCGCTCAAGCTGGTGTGCCGGGGCGATGCCAGCGGCGTCGACTGGGTTGGATGACGCAGCGACTGGGTTCGCTGTCAAAGGACACCTGGAAGGATCGCCGTCCGTGTGATTGCAGCGTGCTCTTGACGGGCTTCTCCCAGCTGGTGCCCGTGGTGGTCGAGCAGGTCATGGTGGACGATGACGTGGTGTCCTTCGCGGCGCGGACGGTGACCCGGGAGGCGGCCTGCCTGGGTGCGGTGCGGTGTCTGGCCGCGTCCACGGCGGATACCGGCGGCGCTTGGCTGACCTCGCGGTTGCTGGGAGGAAGATCGTGATTGACCTGGCAGTGCGGCGGTTCCTGTGCCCGGTGGCGGAGTGCGGTCGCCGTACGTTTGTCGAGCAGGTGGACGGTCTCACTGAGCGGTTCGCGCGACGCACTTCGTCCCTACGCCGCGCGCCGGAGAAGATCGCGCTGGCCTTGGCTGGGCGCCCGGCGGCCCGTTTGGCTGCGCACCTGTCCGTCCCGACCGGCGCGAACTCCCTGCTCAGACTGGTGCGCAGGCTTCCTGACAAGCACGTCGGCGCTGCACCGCGGGTCCTGGTTGTGGACGATTTCGCTCTGAAGAAGGGCCACGCCTACGGGACGATCATCTTGGACGTGGAGACCGGGGAGCGAGCGGACGTCCTCCCCGACCGCACTGCGGACACCCTCGCCGCCTGGCTACGGGCGCACCCCGCAGCGGAGATCGTCTGCAGGGACCGGGCCAGCGCCTACGCCGAGGCCGTGCGCACCGCCTGCCCCGACGCGATACAAGTGGCGGACCGCTTCCATCTGTGGAAGAACCTGATCGAAGCGGTCGAGAAATGCGTTGCCGCACACCGCAGTTGCCTGGCCGAGCCTACCGGCGAGCCGGCACCACCGAGCGCCGTGGCAGCGAGTTCGAGAGCTGGCTCGCCCGCGCCGAGAACGCCGGGATGAAGCCGCTGCAGAGCCTGGTCCGTGGCCTGCGCCAGGACTTCGATGCTGTCATCGTCGGGCGAACCTTGGAGTGGAGCTCGGGCAAGGTCGAGGGCAATGTAAATGGGGTGAAACGGATCAAGGGGGACGGGTATGGTCGCGCCGGATTCGACCTTCTCCGCCCGCAGATACTCCTCGCTCACTGAGCATCATGACGCTCCGCAACCGCCCCACAAGAAGTGGATCAGAACCATCTCGACTGGCCACCAACACAGGACTGATCGGTTCGGCTGAACCACGACGCGGTATGCCGCCGCGGAGCCCGGTCGTCGGTGGCAGCGTCCAGTGCGCGTGCGCCGACGGGATCGGCGGGCGGGCGGCAATGATCAAGCTGGCGTTGATCGTTTGGACACGCCTGGTCGGCATTCGGCCACCCCCTGTCCGAAAGTGTCTGAGCCCCTTGGCATGATGTCGGCGCCATGCCTGTCACCGCTGCTGTGCGATATGTCCGGGCCGCGGTTTTCGCCGCGGTCTGCGTCGTGCTGTCCGCGGCAGGGCATGCCGTGATGTCCGGTCCGGCGATACCGGGGTGGGCGTTGGCGGCGGCCGCGGTGGCGGTGTTCGTGTGCGCCGGGCTGGCCGCCGGCCGTGAGCGGTCCCTGCCGGTCATCGCCGGCGGGGTGCTCGCCTGCCAGGGCGGCCTGCACGTGTTCTTCTCCTGGGCGCAGGGGATCGCGGCACCTGCCCAAGCGCCCGGCAAGGCCGCGGCCTGGGCCGATCTGCTGCTGTGCGGCCACCCGGGCCCGGCGGGATCGACACCCTTCCTTGACCGGTCGATGCGGCAGGTCGTGCGGGCTGCGGGCATGGACTGGGACAGTCCGCCCGTGCGCCAGCCCGCCGGGGGAGTGGCTCGCGGCGGTTCCCCGGCCGACGCCATGGACTCCATGGCCGGCATGCGCACCATGGCGGGCATGCACCCCATGCCTGCCATGCATCACGCCGGCTTCGGCATGCTGGCGGCGCACCTGTTGGCGGGCCTGGTGTGTGCCTGGTGGCTGCACCGCGGTGAGCGTGCGCTGTTCGCGCTGCTCGCTGCGTTGGCCGCCGCTGCCGACCGGCCGCTGTACCGGCTGCTGCGGCTGCTCCTCGCGGGCGTGACGGTGCCCGTCGCGCACGTCGGACCCCGGCGGGTCCGGCCCCGGGCCGCGGCCGCGCAACCGCATTTGGCGGTTGTCCGGCACGCCGTCATTCGCCGCGGCCCTCCGTTGTCCTTCTCGTACTGATCCCGCGTGGTGTGCGGGCTCCGCCAGCCGGGGCCTGTGCTTCGCCGTGCCCTGCGCGGCGCACACGCGGCATCCCGGACGGCGTCCCGGTACGCCCGTCCGTCGCCCGGCGGCCGTGTCTGTACTCGCGGCTGCCCGGATTCCTGCTGCGATCACCTGCGGTCGGCGCTGCCCGACCGCGGGGTACGACGAAAGACGACTTGCGATGACGCACGCCCCGAGCGTGTCCGAAGACAGGCCGGACACCATGCCGGACACCCCTGCGGAGACCGAACCGGACCGCGGCACCGACCGCGCACGGCCCTCCCGTAACCAGCTGTACAAGACCCTGTGGCGCTGGCACTTCTACGCCGGCCTGCTGGTCACCCCACTGCTGGTACTGCTCGCCGTCACCGGCGGCATCTACCTGTTCAAGCCCGCCTACGAGAACTGGGTCTACAAGGACCTGCGCACCGTCCACGCCGCGCAGAGCGCCAAGCCGGTGCCGCTGGCCGCGCAGGTGGACGCCGTGCGCAAGGCGAAGCCCGAGGCGACCGTCCAGTCCGTGACGCCGCCGAGCGATCGTGCGCACAGCACGATGGTCACCCTCGCCGCCGACGGCGGCGGCCCCTGGGCGCCGACCGTTTCGGTGTACGTGAACCCCTGCGACGGCAAGGTGCTGGGGACGGTCGACAACGCCAGGACCTTCATGCAGAAGGTCCGCGACCTCCACGGCAACCTGCTCAGCGGGACGATCGGCGACCGCCTCGTGGAACTGGCCGCGTCCTGGGCCGCGATCCTGACCTTTACCGGCCTTTACCTGTGGTGGCGGGCCCGCGCACGTCGCGGCCGGACCGGGCGGCGCGGGCTGCGCCGCTGGCACGCCACCGTCGGCGCGGCCGTCTCCGTCTTCCTGCTGCTGCTCATCGCCACCGGCCTGCCGTGGACGGGCTTGTGGGGCCAGCAGTTGCAGAAGGTCATCACCGCGACGAAGCAGGGCGCCCCGAGCGCGGAGGACTACAAGGTCTCCTCGAAGATCCCGGCGACCACCGCCGACCGCCTCACCTCCAACCCCGACACCTCCGTGCCCTGGGCGGCGGAGAAGGTCCAGGTCCCGACCTCGCAGGCCGGTGGCCAACACGAGGGGCACGAACGGCACGCCGCTCGCATGGGGGGTCAGGGCGGAAGCGGTGCCGCGCCGGGCAGCCTGTCCATCGAGCAGGCCGTCGCCGTCGCGCACCGTGAGCGCGTGCCCGGCACCTTCACCGTGACCCTGCCGCAGGGCCCGAGGGGCGTCTACACGATCTCCGGCAAGTCCGAGGCGGACCCCGCCAAGCAGCGCACTCTCTTCCTCGACCAGTACTCCGGCAAGGTGCTCGCCTCCTACGGCTGGCCCCAGTACGGCCTGCTGTCCAAGCTCGTCGAAGAAGGCATCGCCCTCCACCAGGGCGAGCGCTTCGGCCTGCCCAACCTCTTGGTCGCACTAGGCACCTGCCTCGCCGTCATCGGCATGGCCGTCAGCGGTGTCGTGATGTGGTGGCGCCGCCGCCCGACGGGCAAGGGCCTGGGCGCACCCCGCCGCGCCCAGGACGTCCGGGCCACCCGTGGCGTCGCGCTGATCATGCTGGTTCTCGGGGTGGCCATGCCCCTAGCTGGGATCTCCATGCTGGTCGTCCTCACCCTGGACTGGCTGGTGATCCGCCGGATCGCCCCGCTGCGTCGCTTCTTCGGCTGAGCAACGAGCCGGCATCTGGCCAACAAGCCGGGAGGGGAGCACGCTTCACCCAGGTGGCGCGTGCTCCTCGCCCGGCGCGGACGCGAAACCAAGGTTTGCGAAACGAAGGTCTGCGCATGAGGACGAAGGACCGCTACGCGCTCCGGCCTGAAGGGGAAGGCACGGCCGTCGCGTATGCCTCCCCGGCGCTGCGGATCCTGCGCGCCACGGTGTTCGCCGTGGTGTGCCTGACGCTGTCCGCCGCAGGTCACCAACTCGCGGTGGGCTCGGCGCCACCGGTGTGGGCGGACGGGACCGGGTTCCTCGCCGTCCTCGTTCCGGGCTATCTGCTGAGCGCCCGGGAGCAGTCACTGCCGCGGATCGGCGGCGCCATGCTCACCACCCAGGGCGGCCTGCACCTGGCCTTCGACGCCGCCCAGTCCCCGGCCCGGCGCCTGACTGCCACCGGTACGCCGACGGTCATGCACGCCACGCGGATGATGGCGCACGCCCACTCGATGAGTGCCCATGCCGCCGCGGCACACACGGCGGCGGCCCTGCTCGCGTCCTGGTGGCTACGGCGGGGCGAAGCAGCTCTGTGGTCCCTGCTGCGCAGGGCCATGACGCTGGTGCCGGGGCTGCTGGCGTGGAGGGGTGCCCGTGTGGGCCGGCTGCCCACTCTCGCGTACACGGTCATCCCCGTCGGGCGAGCAGCCGGGCAACGGACCTTACGCCAAGTCCTACTGCGCCACGCCGTGTCACGCCGCGGCCCACCACTTCCGGGCCCGTACCGAGTTCTGCCCGAGTGAGCCGTCCAGCCGTTCCCCGCAACGGCGGCCTGCCCACCCACACCCCTCGGCGGCCGATCACCGCCGCCGGACGACCATCAGTACGGAGTCCCCATGTCCCCGAAGCACACCACCCTCCGGCGCGCTCTGCGCCGTACCACCCTCGTCACCACCCTCGCCGCAGCAGGGCTGCTCACCGCCGCGGGCTCGGCCTTCGCGCATGTGACGGTCCACCCCGACAGCTACCCGAAGGGCGCCACCGACGGCACCCTCACCTTCCGGGTCCCGAACGAGGAGGACAACGCCGACACCACACAGGTCCAGGTCCTGCTGCCCACCGACCACCCCATCCCCTCGGTGCTCGTCACTCCTGAGCCCGGCTGGACCGCGCAGGTGAAAACCACCAAGCTGAAGAACCCGATCAAGACGGACGACGGCACCATCAACGAAGCCGTCTCGGAGATCACCTGGACCAAGGGCAAGATCGAGCCCGGCCAGTACCAGGACTTCAGCGTCGCCTTCGGTCAACTTCCTGACAACACCGACCAGTTGGCCTTCAAGGCGCTCCAGACCTACTCCGACGGCAAGGTCGTGCGCTGGATCGAAGTGCCGAAGTCCGGTCAGGCAGAGCCGGAGAACCCGGCGCCGGTGGTGAAGCTCACCAAGGCCGCAGACGAAGCCTCCTCCTCCGCCTCCGCGGCTCCCAAGGCTTCCACCGCCGCCGCGAGCGACTCGACCACCCGGGCCCTGGGCATCGCGGGCCTGATCGCGGGAGTCCTGGGCGTAGGAACGGCCGCTGTCGCCCTCTACCGCAGCCGCCTCGCCCGCCCGCAGCGCCCGTAGCCAACCGGGACACCGGGCACGCCCTGGGGGGCGGACGCAGTGTTGCTACCACCCCCCAGGGCTTCCACGAGAGATCACTCGGGCTTGGAGATGTACCTTGCCCTCACCCTCCCAAGTCGGCGGGGCGGCTGGCACGATGTCCAACATGACTGCCGGGTCGGTTTCACGCGCCGTGCGCGCCGCGATCTTCGCGGTGGTGTGCGTGACGACCGCGGCTTTGGGCCATGCGTTGATGTCCGCGCAGCCCTTGCCCTGGTGGGCTCTGGTCGCCGCGCTCGGTACTACGGGCTGGGCGGCCTGGTGGCTGGCGGGGCGGGAGCGCGGCGCGTTCGCGGTGACCGGTTCCACCGTCGTGGCTCAGCTCGGTCTGCACTCCCTGTTCAGCTTGGCGCAGAGGTGCCAGGCCGGTACGACTGTCGCGGTCGCGCCCGAAAGGCAAGGCGCGGTAAGGCTGTTGCGCGGTGCGTCGGGTGCCGGTCCTGTGCTCGACGTGCAGGCGTCGGCGGCCCGGATACTGCACCAGGGCGACTTCGGCCCGGGGACCACCCACCCGCCCCCACCGACGCCGATGGACGCCATGCCCGGGATGAGGGGCCTGGCGGGCACGGTCGACATGCCTGCCACCTCTGCCGCACACATGGGCCATATGGACCAAATGGCCACCATGCACGGCGATATGAGTATGAGTCAGATGCATCCGATGCATGCCGGCCACGGGGCGCCCGGCATGTTCCTCGCCCACGCGCTGGCCGCGCTGGCGTGCGGGCTGTGGATGTGGCGCGGCGAGGCGGCCGCGTTCCGGCTCGCCCGCAGCATGGCCGCGGTGTTGTTCGCGCCGTTGCTGCTGGTCCTGACGACGCTGGGGTGGATCGGCCGGAAGCCGTCCATGTGCCCGGTGACCGCCGTGGGGCACGTCGTACGCCTGCGTGGGGTGTTCCTGCAATACGCCGTCTCCCGCAGGGGCCCGCCCGGGCACTCCATCTGCTGCTGACCGCTCGTCCTGGAACTTTCCCGGCACCGCCCGGGATTCCGCAATGCCGTCATCGACGCCATCGACGCCCTCGATGTCGTTGATGCCGTCGATGTGAATGTCGTCGATGACGCCGCGATGCTGTTGATGTTGTCTGGGATCCCCCACTCCCCTTTTCTGTAGGGGGCATTGCTTCGGTGGCGGGCGGAGTACCGGCGTGTCCGCGCGGCTGCCTGTGACATCCGTGAGAACTGTTGCCCCGCACGCCGGCCTTGGCCCTGCGGTGCTCCGGCCTGCCCGTAGACGCACGCCCGTCGGCCGTCGTCCCTCGACGTCGTCGCCGCCCTTCGTACGGGGTGCTCGGGGGCTCGGAGTGCCGCTCAGCGACGGGCTGTGCCATGCCTCGGTACGGCCCGCACCTCGAAGGACACATGGCGATGATTCCTGCCCTTGTCGGTCCGGCCCGTGGCAAGCCGACCGCAGTAGACAACGAGCAACTGACCAGCTTGGCGCTGGCCGCGCGGGACGGTGACCCGGTCGCCGTCGAGCGCTTCGTCCGCGCCTCCCACCATGATGTGTGGAGGTTCGTAGCGCGCCTGAGCGGCGACCCGAACAGCGCCGACGACCTCGCCCAGGAGACGTTTCTGCGCGCCCTCACCGGCCTGCCGCGGTTCGCCGGACGCTCCGGAGCCCGCACCTGGCTGCTCTCGATCGCCCGCCGCGCGGTGATCGACCGCTACCGGACCGCCGCCGCCCGTCCGCGCATCGCCGCCGTCGAGGACTGGCAGGCGGTCGCCGAAGCCCGGCAGCCCAGCGGACTGCCGGGCTTCGACGACGGACTGGCGCTGACCGAGCTGATCGACGCGCTGGACGGCGAGCGGCGCCAGGCGTTCGTGCTCACCCAGCTGGTCGGGATGCCGTACGCGGATGCCGCGGCGGTCGTGGGCTGTCCGATCGGCACGGTGCGCTCCCGGGTGGCCCGCGCCCGCGCCGACCTCATCGGCTGGTTGACGGCTGCCGAGACCTGTGGGGGAGTCCCCCAGGTGGTCGCGGTGTGAGCGGCCCCGGTTCCGGGTGACCACGGTGTTGCCGGTACGCCGCCCCATAAGGCGGACAGCACCCGCCCGGGCTGGCTACCGGCAACCTGCTGGCGCACTGCCGCCGGCCTCTGACGGCCCGCACTGGGAGAAGACCAGTACGACCTCCACGCTCACCGAGATCGTCGTCGAGGGTGAGGCGGGTGGCCTGGGTGCCCAGACCGCGTCTGCGGGCTCCGGGGGCGAGCATGACGATGTACTCGGCGGTCCGGACTGCGTGGTCGGGTAGGAGGGTGGCGACGCCGGCGGGTACGGGTCCGCCGGAGGTGCGGTCGTAGACGGTGCAGGGGATGTTCTCGCCACGGAGTTGGTGGGCCATGCCCTCGGTGCGTGACTCCAGGGAAGGCCGTGCGGAGTAGCTCGTAGTTCACACCCTGAGAGCTCGCACGGCTGCCCTCATTTCATGCTCGGGTCCCCGGGATGTGTCCGGGTGGCTGCACAGGAAGAGCCCGGCGCTGAGCAGGACGAGGTTCTTGACGACGAATTCGCCGGTCATGGTCAGCTGCCAAGGGTTGGCGTGCTGGAAAGCGATTCCCGGGAGAAAGACCAGAACGCTGAAGGTACTGAGCATGTGGGCGGCGAACAGAGGCAGCAACCACTTGAGGCGACGTCCGGACAGGAACCAGAGACCTACGACGATTTCCAGGCTGCCCACCGCAGAGACGAACCAGGTCGGGGTGGTGAACGGCACGGCATCGCGAACGAGCTTGCCCACGGGGGTGCAGTCAGCTGCCTTGAGGGCCCCGAACCATACGTAGACGGCCCCGAGGGACAAACGCAGAGCAAGAAGTCCATGACGGTTGAGCTGGCGCAGAGCGAAGGTAAGTGACGGCATGTTTCTTCTCGATTTCGGCATCTAGCGATTCGCCTTCCAAGATCTCCACAGACGGTTTCGCCATGCGAGTCCCCCAAAGGAATCGCCATGGCGCGCAACCGGCGAATATTCCCGGCCTGAAGGTTCTGGGCTTCGGCTACCGCCGCCAACCCAGACTTGACGATCGAAACCGCAATGATGGTTCGACCCGACAGTGGTCTCGGCGCTGCCCCAGCTATCAGCTGGCATTGAGCCGGCGCGCGGACATCCGCGCACATCGGCAATCCGCCCATCGACCCGCGTGCGGGGACGAGCGGTCAGCAGCAGACCGGAAGTGCCGGCGGACCCCTGCGGAGGACGGCGTATCGCAGCGGCCACGCGCACAGCCGCCGAACGGGACCGTAAGCGGCCCCGGGACGTACAAGGGAGGTCGGGCCGACGTAGGCGAAGGACCGCCGAGCACGCCGCAGCGGCGCGAAGACCGAGGCGACCAACGACCGGCCCAGGCGGAATGTCGCCGCCTCACCGCACCACAGCCACAACCCGCAGATCAGCGCGGCCAGGCCATGCGCAAGCCCCATGCCGAGGGACCAGGAGTGTCCGGTGGCCGCCATGCCCACGGAGCCGGACATCCCGCCCATGCCGTCGTGCGCGGCCATCGGTGAAGACATTGCGGATGCCGTCGGCAACTGCGACAGGCTGAACACGGTGTGCAGCACGAACTGCGCAGCCACGGCGGAGCTGGTGACCACGAGCGCGCCGCGCTCCCGTCCGGTGAGCCACCACGCGCCCACCGTGGTCGCGGCGAACGCGTACGCCACCACCCATACGGGCGTGGTCTGACCGGACATCAGCGCGTGCCCCAGAGCAGATGCCACCACACACACCGCCGCGAAGACAGCAGCACGTGAGAGGCGGAGACCAGGCCCAGGGGTCACGGCCGCCAGCGTAGTACCAGCAGCCCAGGCAAATGGGATGCGAATGGCATGTTTCCGTATTTTTCGACATATCCGGGCAAGTGCGCACCGTCGTCGCGCTCACAGTCGTCGGCGGGTGACCTGCACGGGTGTCCAGAACATCCACCTCGCGTCATCACGTGCGCTATGAGTCACACCCTCGCACCGGAACTCGCACTCCCGGTTGCCTGCGCTCTCGACGGCGAGTGAACACAGCGCCTCGACGCCGTCGAGGCACAAGGCCCGCCTGCGGATCCCGTCTCTGCCTTCGCCGCCCCACTGGCATCCAAGGCCGCCGCCAACTTCTCGGTGTTCCCGCCGATGACCGGGCCATCTTCGAATCTCGACTCCGCCTGCTGTTCACCGGCACCCCGGAACGGAACAGGTCGTCACCGCACGCAGCGAACTGATGGACCACCTTGACGCCCTGCTCACCCGGAAGGAAGGGCACCAGGAGGAGGGTCTGCTTGACGACCTCGTGCGGTATGGCGGCGGCGAGGGTGGCCTGGACCGTTTCACGCTCGTGCGGATGGCCGTGATTCAGCTGACGGCCGGTCAGGAGACCAACGCCAACATGATCTCGATCGGCACCTGCGCCCTCCTCCGCACCCCCAACGCCTCGTTGGCGAGGAAAGCGAGCACGGCGCCGTGGTTCGAGGTGAAGACATCCGGCAGGCCGCCGATCGAGGTGGTTGAGAGGCTGGGGAGGGGAGGAGGCGCAGGGGGCGGCGAACCCGATTGTTGGCTAGGGTGACAACTAGAGGACGATCCCGATGCAGTTGACCAAGGCCATGGCCAGGCTGGCGAGTTCGGGACTGCACAGACTGTGGTGGCCGTGACGATGCCGTTTCCGACCTGCCCACGGGAGCCGAGGTATGACGGGACACATAGGCCGTGGCGTGCCCGGACTTACGGGCACCGGCGTCGTCCGGAAACAACGCCCCGCCGTCGTCGGGCGCGGGCAGTGGCTCCGCCAACGCGGTCGGCGTCTTGTTGCGGTCCCGGGGCGCCAGCAGGGCGGCGACGCAATCCCACAACGCCCGACGCTGCGCACGGCAGACAAGAAGGTCACTAACGCAGGTCGACCGGACGCGGTGGGCGTGTGACCGGCCGGCCGGTGCCCGAGGTGCTGCCCCCGTCGCTGCGCGCGCGGCTCGGACTGATTGCGGCCCTAGCCGCGCTGGTGGTCGTCGTGCTCGGGGTCCTGTATGCCGACGACCGCAAGCCCGGCATGGTGGATGCGCGGATCTGGGCGGCGATGGACGGTGTGGGGCCGTCGTGGCGGTACGTCGCTCTGTCCATGGACTTCTTGGGGGAGCCCGCCGGATCGGCGACGCTGGTCGTGGCCACCGTGACGGGCTGCCTGCTGCTTCGGCGTCCTCGCGCAGCGGTGTTCGTGGTTGCCGGGGTCGGCATGACCGTGGGGACGGCGACGCTGATCAAGTCCCTGGTGGGACGCACCATCCACGGCGACAATCTGTCCTACCCGAGCGGGCACACCGCCTTCTTCACCGCGCTCTCCGTCGTGGTGGCGCTGCTCGTGACCGGCCGGCTCGGCCTCGGCAGGGCGGTCGGCACACTGCTCGTGCTCGCCGTGGCGCTGGTGGCCGGCGCCGCGATGGGATGGGCGCAGGTCGCCCTGGGTGCGCACTACCCGACCGATGTCCTTGGGGGCTGGTGCACCGCGCTGGCAGTGACATCGGCGACCGCGTGGCTGGTCGACCGGGTGGCCGACCGGCTGGTCGACCGGATGGCCGACGCCGGTCGGTGGGAGCGTCGCTGACGTCACGTCACGTCATGCCGAACGGCGGAATACGGGCTTCACCGGGCGCCCACCCATCCACGGCGTGGGGTCGGCGGCGTCCAGTGCCTTCCGGTACACCGCACATGCCTGGGCCACCACCTCGACGGTGCGATCGATGTCGGCGTCGTCGAGCGCGCTGCTCACCACGAACGACGGGGCCAGCACTCCGCCCGCGAGGAGCCGGCGCAGGAACAGGGTGCGGTACTGCTGCGACGGCTGCCGGTTCTCGTCGAGGGTGGCGAAGACCAGGTTGCTGGCCCGGCCCCGGACGGCGATGTGGTCGCCGACGCCCATGCTCGCCGCGGCGTCACGGACACCGGCGGTCAACCGCTCGCCGAGGGCGTGCAGTTGCGCGGTGACGCCCTCCTCGACGTAGGTGGTCTGCACGGCCATCGCGGCGGCCAGGGAGTGCGTTTCCGCACCGTGCGTGGTGGACAGCAGGAACACCCGGTCGCGCGAGTGACGCAGCCCGCCCCGCTCCATCAGGTCGCGACGCCCGGCCAGCGCGGAGACGGCGAACCCGTTGCCCAGCGCCTTGCCGAACGTGGAGAGGTCGGGGACGACGCCGTACAGGCCCTGGGCGCCTGCCTCGGACCAGCGGAAGCCGGTGATCATCTCGTCGAAGATCAGTACGCAGCCGTGCCGGTCGGCCAGCTCGCGCAGGCCGGCGAGGTACCCGGGAGTGGGGTCTCCACTGCTCCGGGGGCTCCTCCCGGCCGAAGGCTGGGGGAGGGGTTGAGAGTTCGGGGAAGGCTCGGTGTGGGTGGCAGGTTCGAGGATCAGGCAGGCGATCTCGCCCTGATGGCGGGTCAGCAACTCCTCCGTGGCGGTCAGGTCCCCGTAAGGGAATGACACGGTGAGCTCGGTGGTCGCGGCCGGAATACCAGCCGACATCGGCGTGGTGCCGATGAACCAGTCGTCGACGGAGAAGAACGGATGGTCGCCGCAGATGGCCACCCGCGGGCGCCCGGTGGCGGCGCGGGCGAGGCGCACCGCGGCGGTGGTGGCGTCGGAGCCGTTCTTCGCGAACTTCACCATCTCGGCGGTGGGCACCGTGGCCAGGAAGCGTTCCGCGGCCTCGACCTCCACGATGGACGGCCGGACGAAGTTGCTGCCGCGGTCGAGTTCCCGCCGCACCGCCTCGATCACGCGTGGGTGGCCGTGGCCGAGGCTGACCGACCGCAGGCCGGAGCCGTACTCGATGTAGCGGTTGCCGTCGATGTCCCATACGTGGGCACCGCGGCCGTGGCTGATGACCGGTGCCAGGTCCTCGGGGTACTGGTCGTCGCCTTTGGCGTAGGTGTGCGCGCCCCCGGGGATCATGTCGTGCAGCCGCTCGTTCGCCTGCCGCGACCGGGGCAGACGGAACTCTTCGGTGTCTTCGGTCTCTTCGGTGGCCACGCCTACCTCAACTCTCCATTTGCTGAAGGACCTCGGCGAGGCTCGGCGCCTGCCGGTCCCGCTGGGACATCGATGTGGCCGGCAGCGGCCAGGGGATGGCGAGCTCCGGGTCGTCGAAGGCGATCGTCACGTCATCGGCCGGATCGTGCGGGCGGTCGATCCGGTACGAGGTGTCGGCGGTTTCGGTCAGCGCCTGGAAGCCGTGCGCACACCCCGCTGGGATGTACAGGGCCGTCTGCGTCTCGCCGGACAGCTCGAAGGAGGCCACGTTGCGGTAGGTCGGCGAGTCCGTCCGCAGATCCACGACGACGTCGAAGATCCTCCCGTACGAGCACCGGACCAATTTGGCCTCGCCGGCGCCGGAGCGCAGGTGCAGGCCGCGCAGCACGCCCCGGACCGAGCGGGAAACGCTGTCCTGGACAAAGGCGTCCGGGTCGAGGCCCACCGAGCGGACCACGTCGGCGTCGAAGGTGCGGCAGAAGAAGCCGCGCTCGTCGGCGTACGGCGTCGGTTGGAAGAGGTAAGCGCCGGCTATCGCCGGGACTTCGGTCGCTTGCATGGAGCCTCCCGCGTGGCGTGGGCGTAGGTGTGGTCGGCCGCCGAGAACAGCGCGGTGGTCAAGTCGGTGAACTGGCAGTCGAGTTGCCGGGCGGCGGTCAGGTTCTTCTCGGTGAGCGTCTGCCGTAGCTCCGCCGATCGCTTCTCCAGCGCCCGGAACTGTTCGAGCAGCCGGTCGGCGTCGACCTCGCGAGCCGAGTGGCAGTATGCGCCGAGCCCCATCCGGTCCATGAGCGCGTCGCTCTTCGCCGCATAGCTGAGTGCGAGCACCGGCGTGCCGGTCTTCAGCGCGCAGATCAGGTTGTGGTAGCGGATCGCCACCGCGGTGTCGGCGGCGGCCATCTCCTTCATCAGGTCGGCCAGCGAGGCCGCCTCGGCGGCGGTGACCAGCGGCGAGTCCACCGCGTCGAGGATCGCGGCGACCACCGGCGCATCGCACCCGTCGCCCGTCAGGAGCCGGACCGGCCTGCCGTCCTCGACGAGCGCGCGCACGAAGCGCGTTGTGCCGTCCAGGTAGCGGCGGTGGATCTCCTCGGCTCGGGCACGGTCGTCGTTGCCGCCGCGGAAGTCCATGACGCCGACGCAGACCGGGCTCGGCGCGTCCGAGGCGGCGCTCGCCTCCGGCGTCGGCAGGGCGAATGCCAGGTCCGGGTAGACCGCGTCGCGCGCGGTGTCCACGCCCATCGCCCGCATCGCGTCGCGGGACTGGGCGTCCCGGTACGAGCGGTACGTGGCGAGCCGCGCCGACCAGCGCACCAGGGCCCGGGTCGGCCGGTTGCCGATTGCGGCGGCGCCGACGCTGACCAGCGCGACCCGGGTGCCGAACAGCCGGCCGCTCGCACAGAGCAGGAACAGCGAGTACGGGAAGCCCCACGGCCGCAGCGGCAGCGTGGCCTCCAGGACGCCCATGCCCGGCACGATCACCACGTCGTGCCGGCGCACCCAGGCAGCGGTGCGGAGGACGTCGACGAGTTTGCCCAGACCCTTCCCCGCGACCGCGCCCGCACGTGACGCGGTCCGGTACTCCCCGCGGTACCAGTGCAGCCGCGTCGCGGGAATCCCGTACCGCGCCGAGACGACCTCGGGCCCGCCGCACAGGGCGTCCACAGCTGCGTCCGGGTGCTCGGCGCGGAGGTAGCCGAGCACGGCCTCCAGCGATCCGTCGTTGCCGAGGTTGCCGGAGCCGAGCAGGCCGAACACCCCCACGCGCACGGGAGTTTCCCTGTCAGACGTCATGCCTGCCTTCCCTCACGTCCGGCGACGAGGGCGTCGACGGAGACGGTGAGCAGGGCCGGGTCGACCGGGGCGCGGTCCTCGACCCGCTCGCCGGCGCCCGGCCGGACCCGGCTGGTCATCCACGCGGTCAGGTGGCGGTAGCATTCGCGCCGGTCGGCCCGGGACAACGGCGCCCGCCGGATCAACGCGGCGAAGCCCCACAGGTACTCGGCGAGCAGCCGGGGCGTCGGGTGCAGCGGGCCCGCCCGGCGCGGGTCCAGGTTGACGCACCGGGCGCGCTTGCCCGGGTTCGCCCGCTCGGCGCGGGTGGGGTGGTCGCGGCGGAAGTACAGCAGCTCCGGCACCTGGTGGAAGGGCCCGCGCAGGACGATCTCGGCGACGAACGTGCGGTCCGCGTGGTGGTAGCTGTCGTGCGGCTTCACCCGGCGCAGCACCTCGGCCCGCATCACCCCGTAGAAGTCGTCGCCACCGGGCTCGAACAGGAAACTGCGGAAGCGCTCCGGCGGGTGCGGCGAGTCGGTGGCGATCCCGTACTCGTACGGGACCTTCACCTGGCCGTCGCCGTCGATGACCGCCTGGCCGGAGTGCGCGAGGACGACGTCCGGACGCTCGTCCAGCGCCGCCACGCAGCGCTTCAGCAAGTCCCGGGCGTAGAGGTCGTCGTGCGAGGCCCACTTGAACAGCTCGCCGCGGCACTCGGTGAACACGTAGTTGTGGTTCGGCGCGGCGCCGATGTTCCGGGGCAGCCGGAGGTACCGGATGCGTGAGTCCCGTGCGGCGTACTTGCGGCAGATGTCCTGAGTCCCGTCAGTCGAGGCGTTGTCGGAGACGACCAGCTCGAAGTCCTCGTAGGTCTGGCCGAGCAGGGCGTCGAGCGACTCGGCCAGGTACTCCTCGCCGTTGTAGACGGGCAGGCCGATGCTCAGCCTGGGGTGGGCGGTCATGAAGTCCTCACTTCGGGGGTGGGGTTGTGGTGGTGCTCGCGCAGGGCGGACCGCAGTTGCAGCCACCACACGGCCGAGCCGCTGACGGTCGCGGCGGCGACGCCCCAGGCCGAGCCGACGGTGCCGGCGACGGCCGCCCCGCCGAGCCCGCCGCTGACGTAACAGGCCGAGGCGAACAGCTGGCAGCGCAGGCTGCGCCGGGCGGCGGCGAGTGCGCGCAGCCCGGCTGCCGCGCCGGTGCCGAGGCCGGCGCCCGCGACGGCGAACGTGACCGGGACGATGAGCTGCGAGGCGGAGGGCCATACGCCGCCGAGCACGAGCTCGCCGAGCCGGTCCGGCATCAGCAGCAGCGCCCCGCCCCAGAGCAGCGCGGCGGCGGCCTGCCCGCCGCCCAGCAGGAGGCAGAACGCGCCGAGGCGGTGCGGGGCCCGCCGCAGCACCCGTGCCGCCTCCGGGACGGTGACCAGTGAAAGCCCCATCAGCACCGCGAGGAACGGGCCGAGCAGGAGCTCGGCGCCCCGGACCGCACCCACCGCGCCGACCCCGACCATCGCGCCGAGCCCGTACGCCCGGAGCTGGCTCGCGCCGCTGAGGGCGACGTTCTCGACCAGGTACCGGTAGCCGAGGTCGCGCTGCTCGCGCAGCCAGCCGCGCGCTCGCGACACCCGGGGCCGGATGCCTGACTGGAGGCAGCCGTACCCGGCGGCGACCGCGGCGGACCCGCCCCAGGCGAGCACGAAGGCGGCCACGCTGCCCACACGGGCTGCCACCACCATGGCCGGGACGAGCGCGACGCCCCACACCAGGTCGTTGACGAACGCCTTCCGCCCGGTGCCGGCGGCGAAGAACGCGAACCGCCAGGCGTCCTGCAGCAGCAGCGCCGGCAGCACGACGCCGAGGCAGGCGAACGCGGGCCCCACGGGGCCGCCGAGAGCAAGCCCGACCAACAGGCACGCCGCGCCGAGGGCGGAACCGAGGCCGAGCGCGGTACCCGACGACCGGGCCACCGCGGCGCGCCAGGACGCGGCCGGCACGCCGCTGAAGCGCACCACGAGCGGGTCGGTGGCAAGGCCGCGGGAGACGTTGAGCACCACGCCGTAGGTCACCCAGGCCAGGCTGAAGACGCCGAACGCGGCCACCCCCAGCGAGCGGGCCACGTAGACCCCCACCACGAAGTTGGACAAGCTGGAGGCCGCCTGGTCGGCCAGCCCCCAGGACAGCCTGCCGGCTACGGCCCGCCGGGCGGACCGGGCCGGTGGCGCCATGGTCTGCGGATTCTCGCCCTCGATGGTCATCGGCGTCATGCCTTGATCAGCCCGGCGCCGTACAGGGCGTCGGCCGCGGCGGCGACGGTGTCGAACGGCAGCGCGGACCGTTCGGCGACGTCCAGCAGACTGTGCTCACCGTCGGAGAGGTTGAGCACCCAGAGCATGGCCATCTGGGCCTGCTTGGTGTCGCTGCGGCCGCCGAGCGCGTCGTACAGCCCGCGTCGGCCCAACTGCGGCTCGCCGTAGGGGCTGAGGTTGAGGTACCGCCGGTTGCGGTCCAGGACGGCGAACGCCTCACGGCAGACGGCGAGCGTGTCCGCCATCGCCTCCGGGGAGACGAAGTCCGGATTGTCCGCCGAGGTGTGGTACTCGGGGTAGCCGGCGTACGGGGTCCGGCTGAGCGAGCCCACGCCGAGATCGAACCCGGGCGAACAGTACTGCCGCTCGTCGTAGCCGTAGGGAGTGAACTCGGCGACGTGGTGCGGGCGTTCGGTCGTGGTCAGCACGTGCCGCATCACCCGGTCGATCTCCGCGTCGCCGCGCCTGCTCTGCTTGTACGTCAGCCGGCCCGGGTCGCCGGCGCAGGCCAGCACCAGGCCGTGCTTGACCCGGTCGATATGCTCCGCGTTGCGGGCCAGCCAGGTGATCGCCCCGATGGTGCCGGGCGCGTAGATGAACCGGTAGGTGTAGTACGGCGTCCGCTCCGCCAGCGCCCGGGCCAGGAACGTCGCCACCGCGATGCCGGCCAGGTTGTCGTTGGCCAGCGACGGATGGCAGACGTGGCAGGAGACGATCACCTCGTCCGGGACCTGCCCGGGGACCACGTGCTCGGCATAGGTGAGGTGGCCGTCCGCGAGTGTGGAGTCGATGCGGACCTCGTACTCGCCGTCCGGCAGCGCGTCCAAGGTCTCCTGGGCCAGGCAGAACCCCCATTCCGGCTGGTAGTAGCTGGTGCGGTACGGCACCCAGGCCGGGTGGTCCGGCAGGGTGTGCAGGTGCGCGCGAAGCTCGGCCAGCGGCATGGTCGCCGACACCGGGACGCTGTAGCCGAGCACGTGCAGGCTGGACGCGGCGAAGTCGACGACGCGGCTGCCGGTGGTGTCGGCGATGTACGCGTCCCGGATGTTCCACTCCTGCGGCACCGTCCAGTCGAGCACCTGCGTCCCGGTCGGCACCTCGTGCACCTGCAGCGGGACGTACTCACCGACGATGTCCAGGGTGGCGCGCACACCGTCGCCGGTGATGCTCCGGCACAGCGGGTACAGCCGCTGCACCAGCGCGTGCATCTCTTCGCCGAGCTCGGTCATCGGCGCCGCCGCAGGGTGTCGTCGACGGCACCGGCGTCGGACGCCGCGCGCAGCACGGCCAGCCGGGTGAAGCGTCGCTCGAAGTCCTCCTTTGTAAGCCCGTACTTCCGGTAGGCGTCGGCGAGTTCGAGCGCGCCCTGCTCCACCGTCCACTCGCAGTCGAAGCCGGGGATCGCCGTGCGGAACCGGGAGAAGTCCACCCGGTACGAGCGCGGATCCGCGCCGTTCTCCCCGGTGATCTTCACCTGCGCGCCGGACACCGCCTCGGCGACCTGCTCGGCGATCTCGGCGACCGTGACGTTGTTGGTCTCGCTGCCGATGTTGAACGCCCGGTCGTGCACCGCTTCGCGCGGTGCGACTAGCGCGGCCGCGAAGGCCCGGGCGATATCGGCGGCGTGCACCAGCGGGCGCCAGGGGGTGCCGTCGGAGAGCACCAGTACCTCGCCGGACAGGAGCGCGTGGCCCACCAGGTTGTTCAGCACGATGTCGGCGCGCAGCCGGGGTGAGAAGCCGAAGGCGGTGGCGTTGCGCATGTACACCGGGCTGAAGTCGCCGTCGGACAGCGCGTGCAAGTCGTCCTCCACCCGCACCTTGGACTCCGCGTACGGCGTCACCGGGCGCAGCGGGGCGTCCTCGGTGACCAAGTTCGCCGAGCCGCTGCCGCCGGCGGCGCCGTAGACCGAGCAGGTCGACGCGTACAGGAAGCGCCGCACTCCGGCGTCGCGGGCCAGTCGGGCAAGGCGTACGGACGCGTGGTGGTTGATGTCGTAGGTGAGCTCCGGCGCCAGCGATCCCAACGGGTCGTTGGACAGTGCGGCCAGGTGGATCACGGCGTCCACCCCGGCCACGTGTTCGGTCGTGGTGTCGCGCAGGTCCACCCGGTGCCCCTGCGGGTCCGCGGGCGTCGGGCCAAGGACGCAGTCGGCGAACAGGCCGGCGTCAAGGCCGACGACTTCGTGCCCGGCGGCCGTGAGGACCGGGGCCATTACGGTGCCCAGGTAGCCCTGGTGTCCGGTCAGCAGTACGCGCAAGGTTCATTCCCCCAGGTCGAGAGTGAGTTTGGTGACGGCGAACGCCTCGGCGTAGCGCGCGTGGCATTCGATGCCGCGGATGCGGGCGAGGCCCAGGAATGCCTCCCGGTCGTACCAGGGCCGGTGCCGCTGCGAGGGGTAGTGCTCCTGGAGCAGCCGCACCTTCTGTTCGGCGGTCTCGGGCGACAGTGGCTGGTACGCCGTCGGACGGCCGAGATCGCCGTCCCACTTGACGATCTCGTAGCCGAGCACCAGGTGGTCGCGGAACGCGGTGGGCACCAGCTGCGCCAGGCCGCGGTGGTCCTGGTGCGCGTCATCGGTGCGCGGGGCCAGCACGAGATCCGGTTCGGTCCCCGCGCGCAGCTCCTCGACCGCGGCCTTGGCCTCGTCCCAGTGCACGGGCAGTCGGCCGTCCGGCAACTTGTCCACGGTCAGGTGCAGTTCGGCGCCCGGGCAGAAGGCGGCGAGCGCGGCCTGCTCCTCGTGCTCCCGCTCGCTGCCACCGCCGGAGAGCACCAGCGCGTCGATGCGGATACCCGGCCGCGCGAGGCACATCGTGAGCAGCGTGCCGCCGGCGCCGATGGCGATGTCGTCGCAGTGCGCGCCCACCGCGACGATCCGCTCCAGGCGCTCGGCCCCGAGCCGGATCACGCCCTCGCTCCGGCGCAGTCCCTGCTGCCGGTCGCGCTCGCCCCAGCGCCGCCCCGTTCCCACACGGCCCACGGGCGGTCGCCCCGGGCGTAGGCGGCGTCGAGCGCGGCCCGCTCCTTCACGGTGTCGGTCGGCTTCCAGAAGCCGCGGTGCTGGTGTGCCACCAACCGTCCGCGCTTGGCGAGTTGGGCGCATCCGTCAGCGACCAGGTCCCCGTTCTCCGGTATGTGGTCGAAGACCTCCTGGCGGAGCACGAAGTAGCCGCCGTTCTCCCACAGCGGCAGTTCGCTCACCGCGGTGATGCCCCCTACCAGGCCGTCCTCGCCCAGGTCCACGCAGTGGAACGAGGACTGCGGCGGCACCACCATCATCGACGCACCGGCGTCGCGCCGGGCGAAGGAGTCGATCATCTCCGGCAGGGGAGCGTCGGTGAGCACGTCGGCGTAGTTGGCGAGGAACATCTCGTCGCCGTCCAGATGGTGCCGCACCCGGCGCAGCCGTTCCCCGATCGGCGACTCGACGCCGGTCTGCGCGAACGTGATCGTCCAGGAGGCGATGTCGGTGGACAGCAGCTCGGTCCGCCCGCCCCGCAGCACGAAGTCGTTGGACGTCGTCTCCTCGTAGTTGAGGAAGAAGTTCTTGATGTGGTGCGCCCCGTACCCGAGGCACAGGATGAACTCCGTGTGCCCGAAGTACGCGTAGTAGCGCATGACGTGCCAGATCAGTGGCCGCGGGCCGACCATCGCCATCGGCTTGGGCATGTCGTCGGCGGCTCCGCTGCGCATACGCAGCCCGTAACCGCCGCAGAACAGAACGACCTTCATGCTGTGACCTCTTTCAAGACGCGACCTCGACAATGCTCAGTTCCGGGATGGGAAAGACCAGTCGGCCGCCCCAGTCGTGCACGAAGGACAGTTGCTCGACCAGCTCGGCCCGCAGGTTCCACGGGAGGACGAGGACGTAGTCCGGTTTGTCGGCGGCCATCTGCTCGGGCGGCAGGATCGGGATGCGGGTGCCCGGGGTGAACCTGCCGTGCTTGTAGGGGTTGCGGTCGACGGTGTACGGGAGCAGGTCGGGCCGGATGCCGCAGTGGTTGAGCAGGGTGTTGCCCTTGCCCGGGGCGCCGTAGCCGACGACCGTCTCGCCGCGCTCGGCCGCCTCGACGAGGAACCGCAGGAGGTCCCGGCGCACCTTGGCCACCCGGGCGGAGAACTCGGTGTACCCGGACAGCTCCTGCAGCCCGGCGGCCTTCTCCCGGGCCAGCACGTCGGCCACCTTTCCCCAAGCTCTCGGCTTCGCTTGAGCAGGGGATACCCCATTCGTCGGTTCCCCGGCCACCTCGGCCGGCCGGGCCCACAGCCGGATGGAGCCGCCGTGCGTGGGCAGCAACTCGACGTCCACGAGCGCGAGTCCACCGCTCGCCAGCGCCCGGGTCGCGGACGCGACCGTGTAGTACTGGAAGTGCTCGTGGTAGATCGTGTCGTACTGGTTCTCCTCGATCAGCGTCAGCAGGTGCTGTACCTCGATGGAGACCCAGCCGTCGTCGGCGACCAGGGCGCGCAGCCCCTGGGTGAACCCGACCACGTCGGGGATGTGCGCGTAGACGTTGTTGGCCACGACCAGGTCCGCCGGGCCGTGCTCGGCGCGGACGGCCGAGCCGGTGTCCGGGGCCAGGAACTCCGTGAGCGTGGGCACGCCCGCGTCCCGCGCCGCGGCGCCGACGTTCACCGACGGCTCGATGCCCAGGCAGCGGATCCCCCGGTCCACCAAGTGCCTCAGCAGATAACCGTCGTTGCTCGCGACCTCGACCACGAAGGCTTCCTTCTCCACGGAGTCGAGAGCGAGGCGCTGCACGGCGTCGGCGACGAACGTGCGCGCGTGCTCCACCCAGGACGTCGAGTAGGAGGAGAAGTACGCGTACTGAGTGAACGTCTCCTCCGGCGTGATCAGCGGAGGGATCTGCGCCAGCCAGCAGTCGGTGCAGACCCGCAGGTGCAGCGGGTACGCCGGCTCCGCCTCGTCCAGTTGGTCCGCGGCGAGAAAGCTCTCACATGGTGGCGTCGCCCCAAGATCGACGACGCTCGCCATCGCTTCCGAGCCGCAGAGTCGGCATCGTGTCATCTACATCCCCCCATTGATTCCGCCCGCCCCGCGATCGCGGTGCGGTACGCATCCACCAGGCGTTCAAGGCCGACGGCCGGGCTGAAACCCCGCTCGTAACGGCGCCGGGCCGCCCGGCCCATCTCCCGGTTGCGAGCCGGCTCGGCCGCGATCCGGCGTATGCAGGACGCGAGCGCGGCGGGCTCGCCCGGCCGGTGCAGCAGCCCGGTCACCCCGTCCTCGACGAGTTCGACGAAGGCGCCGTGACCGGCGGCGACGGTCGGGACCCCCGCCGCCATCGCCTCGACGACCACCAGGCCGAACGCCTCCAGCCACGTCGAGGGAGCCACCACGGCGACCGAGCGCGCGATGGCCTGGCGGCACTGAGCCGTGTCGTACAGGCCGACGTACCGCACGTCGTCCCGGGCCTCCGCCCAGGCGGTCACCTCTCGCTCCAGCGGCCCCGTGCCGGCGATCACGAGTGGCACGCCCACCCCGCCGCTCGCCGCGATCTCGTCCCACGCGGCCATGAGCAGCCGCACGCCCTTGGCCTCCGCGAGCCGGCCGAGATAGAGCAGATGCTCGCCGGCGCCCGATCGGCGGACGTCCGGTTCGGGCACGAAGTTGTGCTTCACCGCCAGCCGCTCGGCCGGCATGCCGGCCCGCACCAGGACGTCGCGCTGCGCCGCGGAGATGCAGAAGAACCGCTCCACGCCGGACCACCACCGTCGCCGGTTGACCGACAGGCTGACCGCGAGCGGCACCGTCGCAAGGCGGGAGCCCCGGTAGCAGCCGTGCCGGACGGCGGGCAGCGGCGCCGACCCGACGCACTCGGTGCACGGTCGGCCGTCCCGCTGCAGCGTGCCGGGCGGGCAGACCTGGGTGTAGTTGTGCAGCGTGGCGACGGCGGGCACGTCGGCGTCGGCGCAGGCGGCCAGCACCGCCGGCGACAGGAGCGGGAAGACGTTGTGGACGTGCACCACGTCCGGCCGCTCGGCACGGAGCCGGGCGGCGAGTTCCGCGCGGACCGCCGGGTTCCACGGCACCAGCAGCGGCACCGCGGCCTTGCCCAGCAGGGACCGGGCGGCGATGTCGTCGCTGCGCCGCTCGAACACCTCGACCCGGTGGCCGGCCGCGCGCAACAGCTCCACCTCCTGGTCGACGACCTTGTTCTCCCCGCTCGGCTGCGCCGAGGCGTAGCGGTTGTGCACCACGAGGACGTGCATGTTCAGGCCACCTCCGATCTCTGGGCCCATCGCGGGATGCGTCGGCGAGGAACTTCGGGCATCGGGACGTGCGTGACCGCGGCAGGTGCCGCAAGCAGCGAGGCGGCGACCGCCAGATGCAGCAGATACGGCGAGGCGTCGCCCAGCCCGGCCTCGGTGTACGACGCGATCGCGCAGTAGCTGATCAGGAAGATCGCGCAGGCCCTCGGCAGCGACGGTGGCCGCAGCAACGCGACGCCGCCCAGCACGAGGATGATCGCCGCCACGAGGGCGATGCCGATCAGACCCTGCTCGTTGTAGACGGCCAGCCAGCTGTTGTCGATCGGCAGCCCGCCGAACGACTTGTCGCCCAGGCCCACGCCGAACATCTGCTCCGAGGTCGTCCGGGGCGCTGCCAGCAGGGCGTCCCAGACCTTGGCCCGACCGGTGAGATTGGAGAAGTTCTCCTGGCTCTGCCCGCGCAGGAACCACGTCTGCAGCGCGGAGTTGAACGCCAGCGCGGCCACCGCGGCGCACAGCACCGCCCAGGTGAAGAACCGGCGGGCGGCGGCGCTGGTCAGGATGAGCGAGCCGATCGCCAACGCCAACCCGATGAACAGGCCGAGCGTGGCCGTCCGGGTATGGGTCAACGCGAGCAGGACGAGTGACGGCACGATGACGACCGCCGCCCCGGCCCGGTCGGTCCGGCGACCCAGTACGAGCAGCACGGTGAGCCCGATGATCACCGCGGCGTACTGTCCGATCTGCGGCGGGGTGAGCGGCCACAGCGCGCCGACCAGGCGCCCGCCGTAGAGGTCGGGCATGGCCGCACCCGGTGAGGCGACCAGGCCGGCGGCCACCGACCCGAGCACCGCGAAGTACATCCGGATGTGGTGCCGGACGAACGTCGGGCCGCCGTCCCACCAGCGGCCGAGCAGCCACAGCGTGCCGACGAAGAGAGCCAGCCGGGCGCAGCGGAACAGCGCGCCGAACCCGGACTCCAGGCGCGCACTGGAGATCACGCTCGACACCAGCAGCAGGGTGAGCAGGAACAAGAAGGCGCTGGGTCGGATGCGCAGCCGGACATTGAGCGCGAGCGCCAGCGCGAACGCGGCGACCAGCGCGCCCATGGTGACCAACTGGATGAGGGAGCGGGGCAGCGGAACAATGGTCTGCGCTCCGGCGGAGCCGAGCGTGTTGAGGACCAGCAACCCCCAGACGATCCCGACGGTCTTCGGCGTGCCGGCAGGGCGCGGTGCTGCGCCGGGCTGCGTTCCCGCAGTGTTCGTGCCAGAGGTGCCCGATCCGCCCGGCAGCCCGTCGCGCGTCAGGTCCCCGCCCATCTCAACCACCGGCCTGTGGGTCGAGGGTGCTGCCCGCGTCCTGCTGGTACGGCGTGCTCTGCCACTGCCCGGAGTCGAGCACCTGGCTGGGATCGTGGGCGACGAATTTCCACGGTCCGAGGTAGACGTTGTCGTGCCAGCGGTTGTGCTGCTTGCTGGTGATCGCCTCGGCCACCCGTTCGCCCTTGTACGGGGACCAGTCCGGATAGGTGCCGTAGTTGGCCAGCACCGCCATGCGGTCGCATTTCGCCGTGCACTTGACGACGGACTTGTCCAGCACGAAGCGGTTGCCGTGGATGTCCACCCGCTGGGTCTTCCACCGGCAGTCGGCGTAGAGCGGGGCGCTGGCGATCGCCGGCTTCGCGCAGCGGTCGGTGTCCCGCACCAGCAAGGTGCAGACACCGGAGGAGGTGTTGGCCGGGCTGTTGCAGAACCGGTCGGCGTTTTCCCACAGGGTGATCCCGGACCAGTTGTTCTCCAGCACGTTCCGGTAGATCTCGATCTTGTCGGTGCGGGCTCGGATCCGTGGTTCGCCACCGGACTCGGACAGGTAGACGGTCGCGAACGGGAAGTTGTCGCCGCGGTCGGCCGCCTTGCGGCCCTCGACCCAGTTGTTCCGCCGGATCGTGTTGTTCCGGATGACCGCGTTGTAGCTGGTCTCGTAGATCAGGGCGGCGCCGTCGTTGGCCTCGATCACGTTGTTCTCGATGCGGAAGTCATTGTTGTTGGTGTCCGCCCACAACCCTGTTCCGCGGTTGTCGTGCACCCAGTTGCCGCGTACGTCGGCGCCGTTGACGGCCCAGAACTTCACGCCTCCGGTGCAGCCGCAGCCCGGCCGCCGCCGCTCCCAGTCGCCGGTGTTGTTGCCCACGATCTCGTTGCCCTCGACCACCAGGTCGCTGACCCGGCCGCCGTTCGTGTAGGCGTTCATGCCGTACTGCCCGTTGTCGCGCAGGCAGTTGGCGCGGACCCGCTGGTGGGCACCGGCCATCAGCCCGGCCCCGGAGTTGTTCCGGATCGTCGCGTGCTCGATCACCCACCCGTCGGCCGAGTCATGGTTGACCACGCCCTCGTTCTGCGGCGCGACGAAACGCTGCACGGTCAGGTAGCGGATGGTGACGTTGCGGGCGGTACCGCCGAACGCGTACTGGTTCTTCTCCCGGCCGTCGAGCACCGCGCCCGGCGCACCGAGGTAGTGGTCCCCCTCCTTGGGGACGACCTGGGCGTAGCGATCCGGGTCGAGCCTGTGCTTGCCCGGTCGAAGCCAGAACGTGGTGTTCGGGGGGTTGATCTTGGTCTTCGCTGCCAGGTCACCGACCGCCGCGGGGTCGACCGGCACCGCGCCCGCCGGTGCCTTCGTCGGCCCGGCCGCGGGCTCGGCGCACACCCGAGCCACGGCCGTGGACAGCGCCCCGGACGTGGTTGGCGCAGCGGTCGGCTCTGCCCGGGCGCCTTGCGTGCTCTCACAGCCGGTCGCCGCCAGCAGGGCCAGCGCCAGCGGTGCCGCCGCCGACGCCCAGTGCCGCCTGTTGATCCCCACGCGCCCCCCTAGCCGCGGAACCTGAGCACGGTGGTGAACTCCCCCGACGGCGCAGTGCCGTCGGCGAAGCCGGTGCCGACCAACGTGGTGGTGGGTTCCTTGCGCCCGAAGCCGGCGGAGTACCAGCCCAGCGGCGGGTCACTCTCGCCCCGATGCGCCCGCCAGCTCAGCTGCCCGGGCAGGTCGAGCACCGCGGAGCGCCCCTCGCCGTCGAGGGTCCAGGTGAGCACCGCCCGGTTGTCCGCCAGGTCCGCGGCGATCGCCGGGCCGAGATGGAACGCCAGGTGCACGGCCCGGCGCGGGCCGCGCACCTCGTCGAGCACCTTCAACTCCTGTCTTTCGGGCGTCAGTTCCACCCGGCGGCGGTGCACGGAGCCCTGGTAGCCGTCGTGCTCGCCGCACCAGCGGGCCGTCCCCCCGTTGGAGGCGTCGGATGCGTCCGCGGCCAGGACGCGGCTCCTGGCCTGCCGGGTCCACAGGAACGGGCCGCCGGAGACGGACTGGTCGGTGCCGTCCAGTTGCAGCGTGTTGTGGCCGAGGGTCGACCGGAAGTACTGCCGCCACTCGGGCTGCCCGTGGTAGCAGAACGTCCCCGGGTCGGCGAGCACGTCGACCCCGTCGTGCCGGACCTCCACGGACAGCGCGTCCGCGTGGGCATGCGCGGCGATGGACAGGAAGCCGTGCGGACCACCGTCGCAGCGGCACCAGATCTCCGCCGGACCGCGCAGGATGGTCATCCCCGCGTCGGCGAAATGGGCCGGTCGGCGCGTCGGGCGGGTCACGTCCCTTACGTCAGATCTGATCAGCGCGGCCAGCAGCGGGGTGCGCACATCGGTGCCGGTCACCGTCGGCCACCAGGCGAGCCGACCGAACACGGCGTCCCCGGTGGCCAGCAGCGAGGCCCAGCGGTCGGTGCCCGCGCCGTCCACGACCAGACCGTGCCCGTCGTCCGCGTCCCCCTGGCGCGGCGGCCGTAACCGGCTGTCCACGACGGCCGCGAGCGCGTCGGTCATCCGCAGCAGCACCAGCCGGATCGACGCGGGGACCGGCCTGCTCGCGGCATCGGCCTCGGCCACCGCGGCCAGGCCGAGCTCCAGCACGAGTCCGTGGTACTCGGTCGCCAGTTCGCGGTTGAGGCCGGAGGCGAAGGTGTTGCTGCGCAGGTGCCGCTCCAGCGACCGCAGTGCGCCTGCCTGCCAACGCGCCGAGGAGGGGAACCATCCGAACGCGCAGGCCGCGGCGAACTGCCCGGCGGCCTCGGCGATGACGTGGTTGTTCGCCGAAGACCCCCGGCTGGGGAAGGCGGCCAGCCAGCGCTGGTGGTGCCAGATCTGGTTCAGCGCCACCGGGTTGCCCTCGAACAGCCCGACCGCGCCCGGCCAGCCGTCGAGCAGCCGGCGGATCCACACCCAGGACAGCAGCCGGATGCCCAGCTCGATGCCGCTGATCCAGTGCACGCCGCGCAGCGGTGGGTTCGCCGCCCACCACGACCGCAGGTGCTCGGCCACCCGCTCGGCGTACCGCTCGTTCCCGGTGATCGCGTAGGCGGCGGCGAGCACGGTGAGGTGCTGATGCCGGGACAGTTCCCAGATCTGCTTGATGTCCCCGACCGCGTCCTCGTTCCGGTACGGCACGTCGAAGGCGTAGCCGCACGGAGCCCGGCGCCCGGTCTTCGGGTCGTACCACCAGTCCGGGTCGGCCAGGTCGTCGCGGTCCACCCCGAAGTACTCGGCGTGCCCGTACATCAGCCGGTCCGCTTCGGCGACGAGACGTTTCGCGGCGTCCGGTGGTATCGCGGCGATCGTCCCGGCGGGCAGTACCGCGGTGAACCGGGCGCCGGTGACGCTCGGACAGTGGGGCCGCGCCGACCGCCACCGCCGCCTGCGCACCGCGTCGCCCACCCGGCCGCCGACCTCCGCCGGTCCCATCCGGGACAGCCGCCGCAGGTACCAGCCCGCACTCCCCGAGCTCACAGTCATCGCGCCCTCGCCAACGTCACCGGCGCGCCGCCGGCCAGGCCGGCCTGCACGGCGAGGGTGGCCGCCGTGGTGGCGACCAGCGACTCCAGCGGTACCGGCATCGGCTCGCCGGTCCGCACGGCCTTGATGAACGCGGCCAGTTCGGCGGACTGGCCCTTGTCCCGGGCCTTGGGCAGCCGCGAACTGACCCACCGCTTGCCGGTGTACACCGAGGCACGGACGAAGTCGTCGAGCCGCAGCACCTTGCCGTCCGCGACCAGGTCGAGGGTCTCCTTGGGGAAGCCGGGCGCGCCGGTGGTGACGTAGCTGATGGTGGCCGTGGACTCGTCCGGGTAGCGCAGCACAGCCTGGATGTCACTGCCGCCCTCGTTGCCGGACGTGGCGACCGCGTACACCGAGACCGGGTCGGCCGCGAGCAGCCAGCTCGCCGTGTCGACGAAGTGCCCGCCCTCGCCGGCGAACCGCGAGCCCTCGGTGCCCTGTTGGAGGTACCAGCTGCCGTGCTGCAGCCGGCCCGCGTTGACCAGGTAGCGGAGGCTCGCCGGACCGGAACGGGCGCCGAACCGCTTCCTGGCCTCGTTCAGCAGCGGCGCGAACCGGCGGTTGAACCCCACCTGCAGCCGGTCGTTGCCGGACTCCTCCACCGCCGCGAGCACGCCGGCCAGCTCGTCCTCGGTGAGCGCCAACGGCTTCTCCACGAACACCGCCTTGCCGGCCAGCAGCGCTCTCCGGGTCAGTTCGGCGTGCGAGCTGTGGCGGGTGACCACGAACACCGCGTCGACGGACTTGTCGCCGAGCACGGCGTCGAGGTCGGTGGTCGCCTCGGCGAAGCCGAACTTCCGCTGCGCGTTGGCCGCGGACAGCGCCGTCGTGGTGACGACGGTCGACAACTCGACGCCGTCGCGCTGTGCCAGGTGCGGCAGCAGCATCGACGTCGCGTAGTTTCCCGCGCCGACGAACGCAAGGCGCACCGGTGTCCTGGCAGCCCGGGCCGGACTCCGCTTCACGTTCACCGCGGGCACGGCCACCGCCGGAGCCTCCGCTTCCGCCGCGTGTCCGGAGTACCGGAACAGCACAGCCACGGCCTTCAGGTCGCCGTCCTTCAGCCGCTGGTACGTCTCGACGGCGTCATCGAAGTCGGCCACGTGGGAGACCAGGGGCTCCACGTCGACGCGGCCGCGGGCGACGAGATCGAGGAAGCACGCCAGGTTGCGGCGCTCGGTCCAGCGCACGTAGCCGATCGGATAGTCCCGCCCCTCCAGCTCGTACTCCGGGTCGTAGCGCCCGGGGCCGTAACTGCGGGAGAACCGGACGTCGAGCTCCTTCTCGTAGTACGCGTTCCACGGCAGGTCCAGGCGGCACTTGCCGATGTCGACGACCCGGCCGCGGTCCCGGCAGAGCCGGGCGGCCAGCTCGACGGGTTGGTTGCTGCCGCCGCCGGCGGCCAGGTACACCTGGTCCACGCCGTGGCCGCCGGTCAGCTCGGCGACTGCGGCTTCCACGGCCGTGGACGCGGGATCGCCGCAGGCCGCGGCCCCCAGGCGCTCGGCCAGCTCGCAGCGCGCCGGGTCGGGGTCGACGCCGACGACGCGGACTCCCGAGGCGCCGAGGAGTTGCACCACCAACTGGCCGATCAGGCCGAGGCCGATGACCAGCGCCACGTCGCCGAGCTGCGGCTCGCCGCGGCGGACGCCCTGCATCGCGATCGACCCGACGGTGCCGAAGGCCGCGTGCCGTGGCGCGAGGCCGTCCGGCACCCGGGCGTAGAGGTTCCTCGGCACCCAGTTCAGCTCGGCGTGCAACGCGTGCTCGTTGCCGGCGCAGGCCACGAGGTCGCCGACCTTCACCTCGTCGATCCCGGTGCCGACCTGCTCGACCACCCCGCACAGCGAGTAGCCCAGCGGCGTGTAGGAGTCCAGCTTGCCCATCACCTTGCGGTAGGTGGCGGGCACCCCGTTGGTGGCCACGCTCTGCATGACCTTGGCCACCTGGTCCGGCCGGGAGCGGGCCTTGCCCAGCATCGACATGCCGGCCTCGGACACCTTCATGAGCTCGGTCCCGGTGGATATCAGCGAGTAGGCGCTGCGGACCAGCACACCGCCCGGCTTGCACCCCGGCACCGGCACGTCGAGCACCGCCAGCTCGCCGCTCTTGTAGTTCTGCACAACCTGTTTCACCCGAAGTCCCCTTGATTCTCATCCGTCTTCTACGCCGTCGAGCGAGTGCTCCGGCCGGACCCGGAGGTCGCGCCGCGATACCAGTACTCAAGAGTCAGCACATGCCACAGATGCTTGGAGAAGTCCCGCTGCCCGGCGGCGTCCTCGGCGACCATGCGCACCAGGGCATCGCGGCGCAGGAGCCCGGAGTTGACGAGCACGCCGTCGTGCACCACCTCGCGCACCAGCGGTGCCAGATCCCGGCTCATCCAGGCCCGCAGCGGGGCGCTGAACAGGCCCTTGGGCCGGTAGACGATCTCCCGGGGCAGGATCGAGGTGGCCGCCTCCTTGAGGACGGCCTTGCCCTGCCGCCCGACGATCTTGCGATCGCCGGGCACGGCGAACGCCGCCTTGACCACCTCGACGTCCACGTACGGCACCCGCACCTCCATCGACGCGGCCATGCTCGACCGGTCCGTGTACGCGAGGTTCAGGCCCGGCAGGAACATCCGGGCGTCGCCCAGGCACATGCGGTTGACGAAGTCGTCGAGGTCGTTGTCCTGATAGATGTCCGCATGCTCGGTGAGCACGTCCTCGACCGTCCCGGCCAGGTCCGGATCGAGCAGGGCGAGCAGCTCGTCCTGGTCGTACATCGTGTAGCTGCGCCGGAACGCGGTCTCCTCGGGCAGATCGGCGAAGGAGAGGAACCGCTTCGCGAAGCGCACCGACCGGTACCCCCGGCGGGCCGTGGCGACCGGCAGTCGGTCCACGGCCCGGGACAGGCCGTGCCGCAGCGGTCGCGGGACGCGCTGGTAGCGCAGTGCGATCAGGTTGGCCAGGTGCTTGCGGTACCCGGCGAACAGCTCGTCGGCGCCCATCCCCGAGAGCATCACCTTGACCCCGGCCTCCCGGGCGGCCGAGCAGATCAGGAACGTGTTGATCGCGGCGGGGTCGCCGATCGGCTCGTCCAGGTGGTACGTCATCTGCGGCAGCAGGTCGAGCACGTTCGGAGCGATCTCGATCTCGTGCAGGTCGACGCCGAACCGCTCGGCCACCTGCCGGGCGTAGCGCAGGTCGTCCGGCATCGCCTCGAACTTGGCGTCCTCGGCGCGGAATCCGATCGTGTACGCGGAGATCCCGGGTCGGTCGCGGGCTGCCAGCGCGGTCAGGTAGCTGGAGTCGAGGCCGCCGGAGAGGAAGGTCGCCACGGGTACGTCGGAGAGCAGGTGGCGCCGGGTCGACTCCTCGACGACGGCAGCGACATCCGGCCGCTCGCCGGATCGGGCCCGCTCCCGGCCCTCGGCGGCGACGTCCCGAAGGTGCCAGAACCGGCCGCGCTCCACCCGGCCGTCGGGCCGGCACCTCAGCCAGCTCCCCGGCGGCAGCTTCTCCGCTTCGCGGAACGCGCACCGTGAGTCCGGCACCCAGTAGTACAGCAGCGAGGCCACCAGCGCCGCATGGTCCACCTGCAGCGACCCGCCGGTCGCGGCGGCGAGCGCCTTGAGCTCGGAGGCGAACGCCAGGCCCGCACCGCGCCGGAGCAGGAACAGCGGCTTGATGCCCAACTGGTCGCGGGCGAGCACCAGTTCACCTGTCCGCTCGTCGAAGATCCCGAACGCGAACATGCCGCGCAGCCGGGGCAGGCAGTCCGTGCCCCAGCGCCGCCACGCCTCAAGGACCACCTCGGTGTCGGAGGTACCGCGGAAGCGCACCCCGGCGGCTGCCAGCTCGGCACGCAGTTCGGGCGCGTTGTACAGCTCGCCGTTGTACGTCAGGGCGAGGCCGCCCGAGACCATCGGCTGGGCGCCGGTCCCGGACAGGTCGAGGACGGCCAACCGGCGGTGCCCGAGGTGCACTTCGCCGTCACCGACGGCGTGGCTGTACCGGCCCGCCCCGTCCGGACCGCGGTGGGCGAGGGTATCGGTGAGCCGGTCGGTCACGACCTTCCCGTCCGGCCATCGGTAAGTCCCTGCGATGCCACACATGTCCTACCGAGCCTCCTGGTCGTTGTCCGGTACCTGCGCGGCCCACAACGGTTGCCGCTCCGTCCGCCGCCGGCCCTCCCCCACTGCCTTGACGGCGTGGGAGGTACCCCCATCGTTCTGCCGGGCCGGCCGCTCGTTCCGGCCGCGCAGCGCGGTCTGCAGCCCGTCCCACAGCGTGCCGTCGGTCCGGTCCCGCGGATCGGGGTCGATCAGCACCACACCGATCACCGCAATGCGCTGGTCCGCGAGCTGTCGCGCCACGGTGTGCAACCATGCGGCGCTGCCGTGCCCGGCACGCACGACAAGCACGGTCCGAGCGCCGAGGTACTGGAGGTCGGTCCACGCGGTGCCGGGCGCGACCGAGCCGACGCCGAACCGGCGCTCCTCATGCGACGCGGCCGCGGCACGCTCGCCGCTGACCACGGTCGGGCCTCCTGGCTTCTGGCGGCGTCCCGCGAGCTGCACGCCGGGCAGACCATCGATGATCACCACTGGCCCGTCCGGTGCCAGGGCCCCGGCGAGGTCCAGAGCGATCACCTTCGTGCTGGGCGCACAGCCCAGTTCCAGCAGCGACACCGGTTCCGCGGAGCCGCGCACGGTGCGGGCCAGGGACACGATGAGCCGTTCGCGGGCGGCCCGGATCCGTCGGCGCTGCCACAGCCGGCCCGGTCGGCGGGGCAGCTCCGCGATGACCGAGGCCCCCAGGTTCGCCGCGATGTCCCGGCGCAACACGGGGCGGTCCGCCACCACCACGCCGACAGCGGCCAGCGCGAGCCCCAGTACGAGTCCGAGGACGAGCCCGATCGCGGCGTTGGTGACAGCGGCCTTGGGCAGGGAGCATTGCACCGCGCGCGGGGCGTCCACGATCTGCGTGCCGGCGATGACCCGGGGCGTGCCGGTGCGCGCCTCCTCGGCGCGCTGGTCGAAATCGGCGATCCGCGAGTTGAGCTCGGCCCGGCGGGCGAAGCGCGACTCGATGCTCGCGGACTCCTTCGGATCGCTGTTCGGCGATCGGTCTCCGATCGCCTTGTTGACCTGGGCGAGCTCGTCCCGCAAGCGGTCGCGCTGGTCGTCCAGGGCCTTGGCCTCGGCCTTCGCGGCATCCCACATCCGCCGCACATGGTCCGCGACGAATGCATCGGCCAGCGCCTTGGCGCGGGCCACCGCTTCCGCGTCGCTGCCGCCTGTCACGTCGATCTGCAGCAGGTTGTTGGTCAAGCCGGTACCCCGGTAGTCCCGCATGAAGTCCGCCGGTTTTTCCGGGGACTTCAGGGACTGCAGGGCCTTGTCGGCGATCTGGGTGGTCCCCAGCAGCGCGACGTCGGTGCGGATCAGCGTTCCGGGATCGTTCGGCTGGTCCTCCTGATGCGCCACCAGCACCTTGGTCACCGCGGTCGGCGGCGTCGGCAGCAGGACCGCCACCGCCGTGCCGACGAGCAGCCCCAGCAGCGCCATGGAGCACCAGAGGCGGCGCCGCCTCCGCACCGCCACCACCAGCGCCTGCACGTCCAGCAGCGGAGCTGAGGCCGACGACTCCGATGTCGCACTCGTCGTCACGCGGAACCTCCCGTCGCGTGGCCGCGGACCGCGAGCGCCAGAGTGGCGTCATCCGGTGGGCGGCCGGGAGACCGTGCCGGACCGGCCCGGACCGTGTCAGCGACAACGATGCCGACGACCTCGTGCCTGGCGTCCGCACACGCCTCGGCGATGCCGGTGAGCTCCCCTGCGGTCCAGCTGCCCGCGCTGAGGACGACCAGGGCACCGGACTCGTTGTCGCGGTCCGGCACCATCGGCCGGTCCACCGAAACTCCCACCACCCGCAGCATGGGGTCTCCGCTGCTCGACGAGCTTGCGGAAGGATCGCTCTCGGCCTCGGCGACGAGCTGCCCGGCGGCTCGGCGGGCGATCTCGTCGTCGTCCGGGACGACGACCAACAGCCGCCGGGGGGCCGGTAGTTGGTCCCGGAGGCGGGCGCACACCCGCCGGTAGCGGAGCTGCCTGCCGGTCTCGTCGCCGGACGTCTGCGGGGTGGGTATGTCCCACCGGACGTCGATGCCCAGGAGCCGGCGGATCCGGGCCCGCGGGCCACGGCCTTCCAGCCGGTGCGCGGGCCGTTCATCAGGTACGTCGACGGTACCCAGCAGCGCCGAGCCCAGCGCCGCGGCGATCTCCGGTTCGGCGCGCAGCCGGCGACTCATCCGTGCGGCGGCGAGATGGCCGATGACCGCGAGCAGGAAGAACAGCAGCGCCCCGGCGACGATGAGCTGCGTTCTCGTCGGCGGTGCCTCGCCGGCCGGCCGGGCCGCCGGCCCCATGACCACCATGTTGGCCTTGTTGGCGGCCGGGGCGGCCTGGTCCAGCTTGTTGACGGCCTCCTGCAGCGCGGTGCGCAGCTTCGCGAGCTCGGTGCGGGTCTGCACGCTCTCCACGGTCCGCCCCGGATCGGCCGCATCAGCCAGCTCGGTGATGCGGCGACTGGTCTGCACCACCATCTGCCGCAGTGCCTCGGGCCGGGCCGCCGCTTCGGGGTCGGTGTTGTCGCCTACGATCCGTGCGGCGAATGTGACGAACTGCTGAACCATCCGGTCGGAGAGTTGCTGTGCGCGCTCCGGGGTGTCGGCCGTGCCCGAGATCGTGATGATGTTCCCGTCGGCGGCCTTGGCGCTCACCCGGTCCCGCAGCTCGCGGCCGCTGACCCCGGGCCAGCCGAGCGTGGCAGCCGCGCGGTCGACCACCGTCGAACTGGTCGCGATATCCACCTGGGTCAGCAACTCGCGCTCCTCCCACTGCCCCGGCAGCAGTACCGATGCCGACGCCGTGTAACTCGGCGGAAAAAGCAGCGAGGTGCCGTAGCCGACGAGCGCACCCACCACGGCGAGGACGGTGAGAAGCCGCCAGCGCCGACGGATGATCCGCCCGATCGTGACCAGGCGTATCGTGTCATCGCTCAACGGCGGGACCTCTTCCCTGCCCGGTACGGGGCGCCCGCCGACACCGGAGTGTCACGGCAGGCAGCGGCGTAGGCGGCGAGCAGCGACGCCTGCGAGTGCCGCCAGGAGAGCTGCCCGCTGATCCGCTCCTGGCCGATCTCGCCCATCCGGGCCCGCTTCTCCGGGTCGTCCAGCAGTAGCGCGATGAGCTCGGCGAATGCGGCCTCGTCGTTGGCGGGCGCGTAGACGGCGGCGTCACCGGCGGAGACGCGCGCCTCCCGGAGGTCGAACGAGACGATGGGCCGGCCCATCGCCATGTACTCCAGGACCTTGTTCATGGTCGACACGTCGTTGAGCGGATTGCGCGGGTCGGGGGAGAGGCACACGTCCGCGGTGGACAGGTAGCGCACCAGGTCGGCGTCCGGAATGCGCCCGGTGAACTCCACCTGCTCGAAGAGCCCGAGCCGCCGGGACAGTTCCCCCATCGCGTCGAAGGCATCGCCGCCGCCGACGAACACCGCGTGCCAGTCGGTCCGCCCGAGCTCGTCGCGCAGCTTCGCGAGGGCCCGCAAGGCGTAGTCGACGCCGTCCTGCGGGCCCATGACGCCCAGGTAGCACAGCAGATGAGGCTTGCCGCGCTTCAACTCCGGCTCGGGTGGCACCGGTTGGAACCGGTCGACGGCAGGCGCGCTGCGCACGACGAAGACGTCCGCCGGCCGCTTGCCGCCACGGCGCACCGCGACGTCCCGGTAGCTCTCGTTCGTGGCGAGCACGACGTCCGCGGCCCGGTAGGTCAGCCGTTCCAGCGCGCACACGGCGCGGTAGAGCAGATCTTCGCCGCGGTCGAACCGGGAGAGGTACAGCTCGGGTACCAGGTCGTGCTGGTCGAAGACGAACCGCGCGCCGCGCCGCTTCAGCCACCGTGCCGGCAGGAACAGCAGGTCGGGCGGGTTGCAGGCGTGGACCACGTCGACCGGGCCGACCTTGTGGGCCAGCCGGGCCGTATGCCACAACGCCGATCCGTACTCCCGCAGGTAGCCGGCCGGTCCTCCGGTGGCCGCGCGCAACGGGTAGCGGTGGATCCGCACCCCGTCGATCTCCGCCTCCCGCTCCGTGTCCCGCTTCTCCCCGCGGGGACAGACGACGTGGACCTCCCAGCCCGCATCACGCAGCGTCGTGCACTCCTGCCACACCCGCCGGTCGAACGGCACCGACAGGTTCTCCACCAGGATCAGCGCGCGCCGGGCCGCCCCGTCGCCACTGGCCGTGTCACCGAACGATGTGTCACCAAGCAAGGCCCATGTACCCCGGTTCGGCCCGGCGCGCCTCGGCGTCGGGAAGGCGGATGAGGTCGACGATCACCGGGCCGCCGCCATGGGGCAGCGCCGACAGCACGGCCGGATCCCTGGTCCCGACCAGGCACACCTCGGCGTGTTCGAGCACCTCGTCGACGGAGTCCGCGAGCAGCTGCGCGAGGTGCGGCAGCCGGGTCTCGATGTACTCGCGGTTCGCGCCGAGCAGCCGGGAGAGGCTCACGTTGGCGTCGTGGATCCGCAGGTCGTAACCCTTGCCGAAGAGCATCTCCGCCAGTTCGACGAGCGGGCTCTCGCGGAGGTCGTCGGTGCCGGGTTTGAAGGACAGCCCGAACAGGCCCACCCGGCGCTTGCCGGTGCGCTCGACCAGGTCCACCGCGCGCTGCAGATGGTCGGAGTTGGAGGGCAGCACGTGGGCGAGGATGGGAACCGAGACGTCGGCCCGCTGTGCCGCGTGGACCAGGCTGCGCAAGTCCTTGGGCAGGCAGGAGCCACCGAAGGCGAAGCCGGGCCGCAGGTAGGCGGGGCTGATGTTCAGCTTGCGATCGGCCAGGAACACGTCCATCACCTGGTGCGAGTCCACCCCGAGTGCCTGGCACACCGCGCCCAGCTCGTTCGCAAAGCCGATCTTGAGGCCGTGGAACGCGTTGTCCGCGTATTTGATCGCCTCGGCCGTCGGGATCGGCACCCGGAACACCTCGCCGGGCAAACCGTCGTACAGCGCGGTCACCGCATCGCCGCTTGCCGGGTCGAGCTCGCCGATGACGGTCTTGGGCGGGTCGAAGAAGTCCCGCACGCTCGTGCCCTCGCGCAGGAACTCCGGGTTGACCGCGACCCCGATGTCCACCCCGGCCGTGCCGCCGACGTACTTCTCCAGGATCGGTACCAGTAGGTTCAGGCAGGTGCCCGGGAGCATGGTGCTGCGGAACACGACGGTGTGCCGCCCGCTGCGATCCGCCAGCGCGGCGCCGATCTGCTCGGTGACCCGCTCCAAGTACGTGGTGCACAGACTGCCGTTGGGCTCCGACGGCGTGCCCACGCAGACCAGCGACACCTCGCTGCCCATGATCGCCTCGCGGACGTCGCCGGTGGCGCGCAACGCTCCGGTCCGCACGACCTCGGCGACGAGCTCGCCGATCCGCTCCTCGACCACCGGGGCCTTGCCGTCGTTGACCAGGTCGACCTTCACCTGGTTCACGTCCACCCCGATGACCTCGTGACCCATGCTGGCCAGGCACGCGGCCGACACGCAGCCCACGTAGCCGAGCCCCAAGACGCTTATTCGCATGACTCGTTCCTCCCCCCAGGCAGGCCCCTTCGGCCTGCGGTCCGTACGCCGGCCGTACGACGTCGCCGCCCCCCGCGCATCAGTAGGCCCCCTGCCCTTGGAGCACCGCACGCAGCGTCTTCCACAAGATCACTGTGTCGAGGGCGAGCGACCAGTCCTCCACGTACCGCAGGTCCAGGCGGACGGCCTCCTCCCACGGCAGGTCGCTGCGCCCGCTGATCTGCCACAGGCCGGTGAGCCCAGGCTTGACCAGCAGCCGCCGCCGGATGTCCGGGCCGTACGCGGCGGACTCCTCCGGCAGCGGAGGCCGCGGACCGACGAGCGACATCGATCCGGTCAACACGTTGAAGAGTTGCGGGAGTTCGTCGATCGAGTACCGGCGCAGCACCGTTCCCACCCGGGTCACCCGCGGATCCCGGCGGACCTTGAACAGCAGGCCGGCGCCCTCGTTGAGGGCGGCCAGCTCGGCACGTGCCCGGTGCGCCCCGGCGACCATGGTGCGGAACTTGAGAATGGTGAACTCGCGGCCGTCCTTGCCGACCCTGCGCTGGCGGTAGAACGCCCCGCCCCGACTGTCCACCAGTACGAGCAGTCCGACGAGCACCATCAGTGGCGCGAACAGCATCAGCAGAATCGCCGCGCCCATCCGATCGACGACCTCCTTGACTGCCCGGCGCCCCCCGGTGAAGGTCGGCATGCTGACCCGCAACAGCGGGATCCCGAGCACCGCGTCGACGTGCAGCCTTGGGCCGGCCACTTCCATCAGCACGGGGGCCACGACCATCTCGGCATCGCTGCCTTCGAGGTTCCAGGCCAGCCGCTGCAGCCGGTCCGGTGACCAGTGCGGGTCCGGTGTGACCGCGACGACACGGTAGCCGTCGCGGTGGACGTGGCCCGCGACGTCCGCCAGTCTGCCGACGACCGGCACTCCGTCCAGCTGGTCGCCGTCGAGCCCGAGACCGTCCGTCGTGCACACCGCATCCACCCGCCAGCCGAGGTGCGGGAACTTGCGGGTTCGGGTGATCAGGTCGCGCACGGTGGCCAGGCTCCCGGCAGCGAGCACCGGTCGCAGGCACCGTCCTTCCTTCCGCTGTCTGTGCAGCCAGAGGCGCAGCAGATACCGCGCGGTCATGGTGATGAACGCGATCGCGGGGATCGCGACGAATATCCAGAGCTTGATGTTGCGCGAGGCGAGGGCGATCCCGCCGAGCGCCAGTACGACGGTCGCCGTGAACAGTGAGCGGCCGAGCCGGCGGAATTCCTCGGCGCCCTGGCCGAGCACGGCCGGAGCCCACGACCGGCTCACCGCAAGCGCCCCCAGCACCAGCAACTCGGTGCAGAATGCGAGAATTCCCCACTTCTCATGCCAGTTGGCCGCGTCCCGGGCCCCGAAGAACTCGCCGATCGCCGCCACCACGAAGGCGGTGGCCACGGTATCGCTGGTGATCACGGTACGGCGGTACCGCTGCTCCCAGTCAGTTGCGGGCTGGCTGATTGCCCCGTTCATCGGACGCCCGCGCGCCGATAGCAACGGGCTGACCAATTCCCCCTGCTGCACAGACCCCCCCAGGTCGTCAGTGGGCTCGACGTATTCGCTCCACACGGTTCCTCCCCCCGGGAGGCCCCCGCCCCCCGCGCATGACATCCCGCCTGTTGCAGCGCTACTTGAACACCCCGCCCAGGCGGCCGCGGACTCGCATGTCTTGCCAGGCTTTCGAGGTGCGCGGGAACCCGCCGAAACCTCGGGCTCCCCACACCCAAGGCCCCCCTCTCGGGTTCCAAGAACTGATCACCCCCACGTCTGGCGCCGGGGACGCGACTGCTGGCTGCCCGTAGCGCCGGACCTAAAGATCACGATTTGTCGCCTCGTGTCATGTGAAGCAGGGTCAATGTAGACCATCGGAGCCCGCCTGAAGAGGGGAATGTGTGCAACTTGTGCTCAAACTTTGGAGCTGAATCCATCAAGTGATCACCACCTGCGGTGCCTTGACGACGAAGACGTACCTTGTGACCTGTGATGACGGGAGTTCTCCGGGCGCCGGCACCGGCAACCCCGAGGCGTCCCGGAACTGCCAACTGGGCCGCGCCTATTGGTGCTTCGGCAGGATCCGACTCGGGTGAGGTTCCGGCCACCGGTCGTGCAGGTGCCGGTCCGGCACCGCAGCAGGCCCTGCGGGGCATCGAGGACTTGGTAGAGGGCCAGGCCGGTGTACAGGCATTCGGATCAAGCCTGTGGATGGCGGGAAAGGCATGGACGAGAGTGACGTGGTGGTGCCAGCCGCGCCAACTGAGGCCCTCGAAGTGGCCCAGGCCCACGCTCTGTTTCAGCTCCCGACAGTCGTGCTCGATGCTGTCCTCGCGCCAGGAGATCTCGACGAACTCTGCCTCGAACACGCGGAGTTCGGCCAGCGCCCGGTGCCGGCCGCGACAGTGCGGCAGGGTGGACGGCCCCAGGCCGCCGTACTCCGGCAGGTGGGGCGCCGCGCCGACGGGCTGGGCGGTCCCCTTGGGCTCGACCGCCACCGGGTAGGACAGCCCCGCACCTCCCCTCGGAGTTGAACGCCTTGGCGATGCTGTACGTGGATTCGCCGGCCAGGAAGTCCTGGAAGGTACGGGTGCCGAGGTCGGCCTCATCGGGAATCAGCTGCCCCTTGCGCTCTCCCTTACGCACCCATCCGTAGGCGATCCGACCCTGGACCTGACCGTTCTGGGCAGCGGAGAGGTGTTGGCGGGCAACGCGGCGTGCGGTGTCCTCGGAGGACTTGAGCGCCATCACGCACATCGTGCGGGCCATGCGACGGACGCTGTCGTTGATCAGGTTCATCCGCCCGCCGGTGACTCCGGTCACCGGACGCTTGACGTACTCGACGATGGCGATGAGGTCTTCGAGGTCCTGTGGCTGACGCACGAGACGGTCGAGGTCGTAGAAGATCACGCCGAGAGCCAGGTCGGCGAGCAACTGACGGAACTCGGGCCGCAGAACGACCTAGTCGATCGTGCCGTCGGGCCTGGTGATCTTGCGCTTCTTGGACGCGGAGGTGTCGTTCTCCCGGTAGACCTTGACTGTGAGCGTTCACGTAATTCCCCACGATCACCGGGTTGACGTGGTCCGCCTGCGTCCGTGGGACGACGAGATCGCCGTCACCGCCGGACAGGCCCGGGAGGTCGTCCAGCGCCTGCTGGCGGCTGGGCAGTGGCAGACCGGTGACCTGTCAGTCCTGATCGTCGTCGATGCCGGCTACGACGTGACCCGCCTGGCTCTTCTCCTCGCCGATCTGCCAGTTGAACTGCTGGGCCGGATGCGTTCGGACCGCGTCCTGTACTTCCCGCCCCCGCCGCAGCCGGCAGGCAAGCGAGGGCGCAAGCCCAAGTACGGGGAGGAGTTCAAGTTCGAGGACCCCAACACCTGGCCCGCCCCGGCCCCCGACACCACGCACTATGGACAGGCCGAAGCCTCTGCCTGGGACCGGCTGCACCCGCTGCTGGTCCGGCGCTCGGCCTGGACCGAATACCCCGAAGCCCGGCTGCCAGTCATCGAAGGCACAGTCATCCGTCTTCGCGTTGAACACCTGCGCGGAGACCACAACCCCAGGCCGGTCTGGCTGTGGTGGTCCGGCACCAGCGCAACGGCCAGGGATGTCGATCGACTCTGGCAAGGGTTCCTGCGCAGATTCGATCTTGAACATGCCTTCAGGATGATCAAGCAGACACTGGGCTGGACTGTTCCCAAACTCCGCGAGCCCGCAGCCGCCGATCGCTGGACATGGCTTGTCGTCGCTCAATGCCACGAAGTTAAGCGGCCGTTGGCGGTGTCAAGCGGTTCGGGGAAGTTGATGTAGAAGAGCGGGGCCCCGCGTAGGACGGATGTCGACCA
>NZ_JBHVQS010000019.1:0-139665 GCF_042886435.1 Streptomyces sp. NPDC058000 | reverse complement strand
GTCCACCGCTCCAACACCGCCCGCTCCTCATCACAGAGCAGCAACGGCTCCAGCTTCGGGCCCCGACGAGGAACTGACGCACCAGCAGAAGAAGAGGTCACACAACAACTAACGATCAACTACTGGCGCAGGACACTAGGAGTTCGACGGGATTTCGGTCCGCCCGGTCCCGGCGCGCTCGTCCGCGGTACCGGCCGTCATGGCATCTGGGTCCGCGGTACCGGCCGTCACGGAACCGGCGTCCGCGGAACCGGCGTCCGCGGAACCGGCCGTCACGGCACCCGTGTTCGCGGCACCGGCACCGGCACCGGCACCGGCCGCCCGCCCCGGCAGATTGCGCAGCAACAGCCCGTATCCCAGCGCGGCCACCGTGCCGACGGCCGCGCAGCCGGCCCAGAGCACGTCGGCGCCGTAGTGGTCGATGACCGTGCCGCCCAGCAGCGGGGCGGTCAGCGAGGCGACGGACCAGGACAGCGCGTACATGCCCTGGTAGCGGCCGCGCCCGTGGAGCGGCGAGAGGCGGACCACCAGGCCCATCTGGGTGGGCGAGTTGATGATCTCGCCGAGGGTCCAGACGGCGACCGCGACCGCGTACATGGCCACCGAGCCGGCCAGCGCCGTCAGCCCGAAGCCGTAGCCGGCGAGCAGCGCCGAACCGATGAGCAGCATCGCCGGGCTGCGGTGCTCGATGAAGCGGGTGACCGGGATCTGCAACAACACGATCAGCACCCCGTTCACCGCGATGACCAGCCCGAAGTCGGCGCTGGAGAAGCCCGCCTGACCCATCGACACCGGCATCGAGACGTACGCCTGCTGGAACAGCAGCGCCAGGAGGAGGTTCAGCCCGACGACGGTCATGAAACGGCCGTCGCGCAGCACGGTCAGCATCGAGACCCGCTCGGGGCCGGCCGCGTCCGCCGGTGCGTCCCCGGCCCCGCCCGCCTCCGGGCGGGACTCCGGCAGCTTGCAGAAGACCACCAGCGCGCAGGCCAGCACGAGGGTGGCCTCGCCCAGGAAGAGGGCCAGGTAGCCGTGTTCGGCGATCAGCCCGGCGGCGGTGGAGGAGACCGCGAAACCGAGGTTGATCGCCCAGTAGTTGAGGGAGAACGCGCGGACCCGGTCCTCCGGGGCGACGATGTCCGCCATCATCGCCTGCACCGCGGGCCGGGAGGCGTTGGACGCCATGCCGACCAGGCCGGCCACCGCGGCGATCGCCACCGGATCGGTCATGAACCCCAGCAGCGCCACCGAAGCCGCCGTGGCCACCTGCGCGACCAGCATCGTCGGCCGCCGCCCGAGCCGGTCGGTGAGCACCCCGGCGCCCACCGACGAGACCACCCCACCCAGCCCGTACAGCGCGCCGACCAGCCCCGCGTACGAGGCCGAGTAGCCGCGCTCGACGGTGAGATAGAGCGCCAGGAACGTGGCGACGAACGAACCCAGCCGGTTGACCAGCGTGCTGGTCCAGAGCCACCAGAACTGCCGGGGCAGACCGGAGACGCTCTCCACGGCGGCCCGCCGGACCCGGGACAGGCCCCGGGGTCGAGGCTCGATGATGGGCGTGGGCATGACAGTTCCCCCTGGTGTGCTGCTCGATGCCGGAAAGCCGGCCGGGTAGCCGACCGATAACCGTCTGGAGGCGATGCGGTAAGTGGCGCAGTCGCTATGCGCAAACTACAAACCGGATGGTCGGGCAGCCACTCAATTGACCGGAAGCGTCAAACGTCACCGGGCGCCCCGCACCCCTGTCCGCGCAGGTGACAGCCGCGCGCCGGCCCACCCCCCGGCGTCGATTACGCTCGACCGCATGGCCACCGCACCGTACAAGCTGATCCTGCTCCGCCACGGCGAGAGTGAGTGGAACGCGAAGAACCTGTTCACCGGCTGGGTGGACGTCAATCTCAACGAGAAGGGCGAGAAGGAGGCGGTCCGCGGCGGAGAGCTGCTCAAGGAGGCCGGCCTGCTCCCCGACGTCGTGCACACCTCCCTCCAGAAGCGCGCCATCCGCACCGCGCAGATGGCCCTGGAGTCCGCCGACCGCCACTGGATTCCGGTCCACCGCAGCTGGCGGCTGAACGAGCGCCACTACGGCGCGCTGCAGGGCAAGGACAAGGCGCAGACCCTGGCCGAGTTCGGCGAGGAGCAGTTCATGCTCTGGCGCCGCTCGTACGACACCCCGCCGCCGCCGCTGGCGGACGGCACCGAGTTCTCCCAGTCCGACGACCCGCGCTACGCGACGATCCCGCCGGAGCTGCGCCCGAAGACGGAGTGCCTCAAGGACGTCGTCACGCGCATGCTGCCGTACTGGTACGACGGCATCGTCCCGGACCTGCTCGCCGGCCGCACGGTGCTGGTCGCCGCCCACGGCAACAGCCTCCGCGCCCTGGTCAAGCACCTCGACCAGGTCTCCGACGCCGACATCGCCGGCCTGAACATCCCCACCGGCATCCCGCTCTCCTACGAGCTCGACGCCGACTTCCGCCCGCTCACCCCCGGCGGCACCTACCTCGACCCGGAGGCCGCCAAGGCCGCCATCGAGGCCGTGAAGAACCAGGGCAAGAAGAAGTAACGCCCTCGCCTGCTCCCCCCCCGCCCGCGGCCTCGGCCGCCGGCGGGGGTTTTGCGTCCCGTGGCCCGGATGCGGTCCCGAACGGGAGTGGAACCATGAGAGAGGCGCAACCGGCGTACTCGTCGGCATCTGGCATCTGGCATCTGGCATCCGGTATGTGGCATGTGGTGTTCGGGAGGCGATTCCCATGGCCAAGTTCATGGACGTCCATCACGGGATGAAGGGCGTCACGGCCGAGCAGCTCCAGGCGGCGCACCAGGCGGACCTCGCCATCGAGGGGGCGGAAGGCGTCCACTTCGAGCACGCCTGGGCCGACCCCGCGTCCGGTGATGTGTTCTGCCTGTCCGAGGCCCCCTCGGCGGACGCCGTCCAGCGGGTCCACGAACGGGCCGGGCACAGGGCGGACGAGATCCATCCCGTACCGCTCAGCGTCTGACACGCCGCCCGGAGACCCACCGCGACGCAACAACGCAACAACGCAACAACGCAACAACGCAACAGCACAGCGACGCAGAACGCGACGACGCAACAGCGCAGCAATACGGTCGCGGCCCCGGTCCGCCGATCAGAGCGATCGGGCGGACCGAGGCCGCGTTGTCACCGTGCCGTTGCCGTGCCGTTGCGTGCCGCGGTGGCAGCTGCTCGTCAGCAGTTGCCGCCGCATTGGCACGGACCACCGGACTGACAGCCGCAACCGCAACTGGGGCCGCAACCGCACGCGCCGAGGAGCGGGAGCAGCGGCCGGTCGACGGCCGTCGGCTCGTCCTGGGACGCGGGGGTCGGGGAGTCCGCCGTGAGTGCCATGTATTCGCCTCCTTGGGGTCACCTGGTGCCTATTGCAAGCCCGGGTGCGCAGGCGCGTCAACGGCGCGTGGGCGCACGTTACGCGCCCTCCACCGCCGTCTGCGGGGAGATCTCGTCGGCGTGCTCGCCGGTCACGAGGTAGACGACGCGCTTGGCCACGGAGACCGCGTGGTCCGCGAAGCGCTCGTAATAGCGGCCGAGCAGGGTCACGTCCACGGCCGTCTCGATGCCGTGCTTCCAGCGGTCGTCCATCAGGTGCTGGAACAGCGCGCGGTGAAGCAGGTCCATGGCGTCGTCGTCCTGCTCCAGCTGGAGCGCCAGGTCGACGTCCTTGGTGATGATGACCTCGCCGGCCTTGGCCATCAGGCGCTGCGCCAGCTGCCCCATCTCCAGGATGGTGGCGTGCAGATCGCGCGGCACGGCCCGCTGCGGGAAGCGCAGCCGGGCCAGCTTGGCGACGTGCTGGGCCAGATCGCCGGAGCGCTCCAGGTCGGCGCTCATCCGCAGGGAGGTGACGACGATCCGCAGGTCGGTGGCGACCGGCTGCTGGCGGGCCAGCAGGGCGATGGCCCGCGCCTCCAGGTCACGCTGGAGGTCGTCGACCTTCTCGTCGGCGGCGATGACGTTTTCGGCCAGCTTCAGGTCCGCATCGAGTATCGCCGTGGTGGCGCGCCCGATCGCGGAGCCGACGAGCCGGGCCATCTCGACCAGGCCCTCGCTGATCGAGTCCAGCTCCTCGTGGTACGCGTCCCGCATCAGTGACCTTCTCTCGCTTCGAGGATTCCGAGTGCTTCCGGGGATTCCGGGGAGTGTGGGGATGCTGCGTGGTGATGAGTGGGGGGTGGCCGTTGCGCCTACGCTCCCACGGACCGGCCGCCGACGGGTCCCCGCACCTTCAATGTGCGGCCGGATCACGACGTGCGGGGCCATCGGGGGTGAACCACCACCGACCTGAAGGTGAACTCTGGGAGACGCCGCTGCGGCCGCGAGGGCGCCCCGGCGGCCCCGCCGTCGCGGTGGGTGAACCGACCCCGACGCCTCGGTGAACTCTGGGCGAAGGGTGTCCGAGCGGCGGCTCCGAGCGCTGGGGGAGTGTCGGACCCGGCACATACTCTGGATTCATGAACGTGGACGCGGCCGTCGCCGCGATGGCAGCGATAGCCGGGCTCTGCACCGGCGTCTTCGCCATGCTGGCGTTCCGCTGGAGTGAGCGGGACCAGGCCAAGCCCACCCGTACGTCCCTGCACACCGAGGCGGTCCTGCCGCCCGGTGTCGACACCGTCCTGTCGGTGCTGCGCTCCTCCGCCGTCGTCCTCGACGAGGCCGACACGGTGGTCAAGGCCAGCTCCGCGGCGTACGCGCTCGGGTTGGTCCGCGGTGGTCGGCTCGCCGTCGAGCCGATGCTCCAGATGGCCCGCGACACTCGCAGGGACGGGGAGATACGCCAGGTGGAGCTGGACCTGCCGCGCCGCGGCACCGGCCGCGGGGACGCCCTCGCGGTCTCCGCCCGGGTCGCCCCGCTCGGCTCCCGGCTGGTCCTGCTGCTGGTCGAGGACCTCACGGAGGCCCGCCGCATCGAGGCGGTCCGCCGCGACTTCGTGGCCAATGTCAGCCATGAGCTCAAGACGCCCACCGGCGCCCTCTCGCTCCTCTCCGAGGCCGTGATGGACGCCAGCGACGACCCGGAGGCGGTCACCCGCTTCGCCGGCCGGATGCAGAACGAGGCCACCCGCCTGACCAACCTCGTCCAGGAACTCATCGACCTCTCCCGGGTGCAGAACGACGACCCGCTGGAGGACTCCGAGTCCGTTCCGGTCGACGAACTGGTCGCCGAGGCGGTCGACCGCTGCCGCCAGCAGGCGGGCACCAAACAGATCACCATCGCCGCCGGCGGCACCGCCGACCTCCAGGTCTGGGGCAACCGCGGCCAGCTCGCCGCCGCCCTGGGCAACCTCGTAGAGAACGCCGTCAACTACTCCCCGGCGCGCACCCGCGTCGGGATCGCGGGCCGCCGGGTCTCCTCACCCGGTGGCGACCTGATCGAGATCGCGGTGACCGACCAGGGCATCGGGATATCCGAGAAGGACCGGGACCGCATCTTCGAGCGGTTCTACCGCGTGGACCCGGCGCGTTCGCGCGCCACCGGCGGGACCGGCCTCGGCCTCGCCATCGTCAAACACGTGGCCGCCTCGCACGGCGGGGAGGTCACGGTCTGGAGCGCTGAGGGACAGGGCTCCACCTTCACCCTGCGTCTCCCGGAAGCCGGCGCCGTCCGCGATCGCGAACGGCCCTCGGACCTGACTGCGGAGGGCCTCGACGACGAGGACCGCCCGTACGAGACCTTCAACGATCCGCTCCCAGCTCACCCAGCCCCGGAGGTCCTTCCGTGACCCGAGTGCTTGTCGTCGAGGACGAGGAATCGTTCAGCGATGCACTGTCGTACATGCTCCGCAAGGAGGGCTTCGAGGTCGCCGTGGCGGCCACCGGCCCCGACGGCCTGGACGAGTTCGAGCGCAACGGCGCCGATCTCGTCCTGCTGGACCTGATGCTGCCGGGGCTGCCCGGCACCGAGGTCTGCCGCCAGCTGCGCGGCCGCTCCAACGTCCCGGTCATCATGGTGACCGCCAAGGACAGCGAGATCGACAAGGTCGTCGGTCTCGAAATAGGGGCCGACGACTACGTCACCAAGCCGTTCTCGTCCCGCGAACTGGTCGCCCGGATCCGCGCGGTGCTGCGCCGCCGTGGTGAGCCGGAGGAGGTCGCCCCGCAGGCGCTGGAGGCCGGCCCGGTCCGGATGGACGTGGACCGGCACGTCGTCACGGTCTCCGGCGGCAAGGTCGACCTGCCGCTCAAGGAGTTCGACCTCCTGGAGATGCTGCTGCGCAACGCCGGCCGGGTGCTGACCCGGATGCAGCTGATCGACCGCGTCTGGGGCGCCGACTACGTGGGCGACACCAAGACCCTCGACGTCCACGTGAAGCGGCTGCGCGCCAAGATCGAGCCCGACCCGGGGGCCCCGCGCTATCTGGTGACGGTCCGCGGCCTGGGCTACAAGTTCGAGCCGTAGGCCGCACCGGCGATCGACGTGCGCAAGGGGCGCCCCTCCGGACGGGAGGGGCGCCCCTTCACGTGGCTTACGCGGTGCGGGCCTCAGTGACCGGCGTGCGCCGACTCCGAGGGCTTACCGGAGCTGCTCGGGCTGGCCGAGTTGCTCGGCGTGCCCGACTGCGAGGGCTTACCGCTCGCGGAGGTGGACGGCTGCGGCGTCACCGAAGGGCCGTAGCTCTCGAAGACGTTCTTCGCCGGGACGACGTAGGCGCCGATCTTCACCTTGCCGGCGGCGCTGAAGCTGAAGGTCAGCGGCTGGAGGTTGCCGTCCTGGACGGCCTCCCGGCCGCTCTCCAGGACCGCGCTGGGGTTGCCCTTGCCGCCGATCACGGCGGAGCCACCGGCCGGCACTTCGATCTTGACGGACGACAGCTTGGCCGACTGGCCGGTGCCGTCGACCGCGATCCCGGTCAGCTGCTGGTCCTTGGTGCCGCTGTTGAACACCGTGGCGGTGATCGCAGCGGGGCCCGTGGCGTTGACGTCGGGCTGGGTGACGACGTTGACGTTCTGGATCTTGATGTCGCCGACGCTGGTCTCGGCGTTGTCCGGCTTGACCTCCAGCGTCTGGGCGTCGTTCCCGGCAGCGCACGCGGAAAGGGTGGCGACGGAGAGCGAGAGGACGGTGGCGGCGAGGACGCCGCGTCGAAGGCTGCGGCTCACGGCGGCGGCATCTCCTTGACGAACTACGGCGGCCGAACGTTCGTGCCCGGTCGCGGATGGACGGCTGGGGCGACGTTGCGCACGCGTCATGGCGACGGGCACGTAAAGCCGCCCTAAGGGTGGGTCAGCGCCGCTAGGTTACCGAGCCGTCCTCGCGGTGCCGCACCCGACCCGCCCCCTACGCGATCACGCCCCTCCCGGCCGGCCCGGGGCCGCCCGCTGCGGCGGTGCCGGGCGAACGATCCGAAGACCCCCGGGGCGGGATTTCCGGAACGCGATCTCGGGCGGATCTCGGTGGCGATCTCCGGAGAACTGGGTGGCATATTCGGCAGGCGGCTGTTCGAGTGGCGGCCGTGGTGTTTCCCCCGGCGAAAAGCGGTATTCACAAGGAATGCACATGCCGCCCGAAATTGATCACACACCGCCGTACGGAGCCGTTGATCAATTTCGGGAATCGCGCCCGAGTCGCCGGCAAGCATCCGAACGGAGTAGCGGAACTCGCTCATGCGGATCGGTGCAAATCGGGACGTTCAACCCGTTGATCATTGTGTTTCCGGTGTGCCGCAGGCGGCATTCAGTGCCCCCGGGAAGCCCCTCCGACCTGCGAATACCTGCGCCAAGAGCCCCCTCGAAGCACGTTCCGGTCGCTGTTGTCAAGCCCCGAGATATGCCCTGACCTGCGAAAACGCCATTCAGAACGGCCCGTTCCCGTGTTAGCATGGATAGCCACGGAAGGGGTACCTGTCACATGACGTTCAAGGTTGGCGACACCGTGGTCTATCCCCATCACGGGGCCGCGCTGATCGAGGCCATCGAAACTCGCCAGATCAAAGGCGTGGACAAGACCTACTTGGTGCTGAAGGTCGCCCAGGGCGACTTGACTGTTCGTGTGCCAGCGGACAACGCGGAGTTCGTCGGCGTACGCGATGTGGTTGGTCAGGACGGACTGGATCGGGTCTTCGAGGTGCTGCGTGCACCGTATGCCGAAGAGCCGACGAACTGGTCCCGTCGCTACAAGGCAAATCTTGAGAAGCTCGCTTCTGGCGACGTGATCAAGGTCGCCGAGGTCGTCCGTGACCTGTGGCGACGTGAGCGCGAGCGCGGACTTTCCGCCGGTGAGAAGAGGATGCTCGCCAAGGCCCGCCAGATTCTGGTGAGCGAGCTGGCCCTCGCGGAGAACACCAACGAAGACAAGGCCGAGGCCCTGCTCGACGAGGTCCTCGCGTCCTGACGACGCGCACGGCTGACTGTGACGACGCAGTGTGACGACGACGCATGTGACGACACAGCAGCAACGTAGCAATGCCGCGGTGCCCGAGTGACGACCCCCGAACGGAGGGTCTGTTGCCGGGCGCTGCGGCATATCTGCGGGCGGTGCGTGGGAAGGCCGGACGCCGAGCCGGCGGCGGCTTCCTCGGTGAAGCCCGCCGGACCCTCCCCCAAGCTCTTCGAGCAAGGGGCGCGTCCAGTGGCGTGCCGGGCTCGGGCTGCTGCCCCGACCGCTGTCACGGAAGGGTTCCGGTCAAGGCATAACGCCCGGCACTCCCAGGCCATACCCACCTCGCCCGAGGAAACAAACCTGTCTGCCCCAATTCCGGGCTCGCCCGGACTCCGGAGCCATCGATGTCAGATCCTTCCCCCCGGGCCCGCACCACCCCGGCCCGTACCGCCGCGGTCATCCCCGCCGCCGGCCGCGGTGTCCGGCTCGGTCCCGGCACCCCCAAGGCGCTGCGCACCCTAGGCGGCACCCCGATGCTGGTCCACGCGGTCCGCGCGATGGCCGCCTCGCGGGCCGTCACGCACATCGTCGTGGTCGCCCCACCGGACGGCCCCGACGAGGTGCGCCGCCTGCTGGACGCCCATCCGCTCGCCGACCGCACCGAACTGACCGTGGTCCCCGGCGGTGCCACCCGCCAGGAATCCGTCCGGCTCGGGCTGGCCGCGCTGCCGGACGGCATCGACGTGGTGCTGGTCCATGACGCGGCGCGTCCGCTGGTGCCGGTCGAGACCGTGGACGCGGTGATCGAGGCGGTCCGCGCCGGCGCCCCGGCCGTGGTTCCCGCGCTGCCGCTGGCCGACACCGTCAAGCAGGTCGAGCCGCGCCCCCAGGGCACCCCGGAGCCGGTGGTCGGCACCCCGGAGCGGTCGTTGCTGCGGGCTGTGCAGACCCCGCAGGGCTTCGACCTGTCGACGCTGCACAAGGCGCACGAGGCCGTCGTGGAAGGCGAGGGCGCCACCGACGACGCCGGGCTGGTGGAGCGGCTCGGGGAGCCGGTGGTGCTCGTCCCGGGCCACGAGGAAGCGTTCAAGGTGACCCGGCCGCTGGACCTCGTCCTGGCCGAGGCCGTACTCGCCCGGAGGAGGGCCACCGATGGCTACGTCTGATGCGTCGGCTGACACGTACGCGCGGATTCCCGCACTGCCCGGCCTGCCCCTCGTCGGGGTCGGTACCGATGTGCACGCCTTCGAGCAGGGGCGCCCGCTGTGGTGCGCCGGGCTGCTCTGGGACGCCGCGGAGAGCGACGGCTACGGCCTGGCCGGGCACAGCGACGGCGACGTGGCCGCGCACGCCGCCTGCGACGCGCTGTTCTCCGCGGCCGGCATCGGTGACCTCGGCGCGCACTTCGGCACCTCCCGCCCGGAGTGGTCCGGTGCCTCCGGGGTGACGCTGCTGGCCGAGGCGGCGCGGATCGTGCGGGCCGAGGGGTTCGCCATCGGCAACGTCGCGGTGCAGGTCATCGGCGTCCGGCCGAAGGTCGGCAAGCGCCGGGACGAGGCGCAGCGGGCGCTGTCGGCGGCGGTCGGGGCACCGGTCTCGGTCTCCGGCACCACGACGGACGGGCTGGGGCTGACCGGTCGCGCCGAGGGGCTGGCCGCGATCGCCACCGCCCTGGTGGTGCGCACCGGCTGAGGTGGCCTCCGGGCCGAACCGGGGCGTTCCGCCGATCGGGCCGCACCCTGCGGGAATGTCCGGCGCCGCAAAGGGCGTTGGGGAAGAATCCGGGGTAGTGGTGTCCATCGGAAGCCCATGGAAGCCCATGGTTCGGCCCGCGGGAAGGATCCTTCGTGACTGCAACGCTCTCCGACAACCTCAAGGAGCTGCTCGACTCCCCGGTCTTCGTGACGGTGGGGACGATCCAGCCGGACGGCAGCCCCCAGCTCTCCCCGGTCTGGGTGAAGCGGGACGGCGACGACCTGCTGATCTCGACGACCGTCGGCCGCCGGAAGGAGCGGAACCTCCGCCGCGACCCGCGGGTCTCGGTTGTCCTCCAGCCCTTTGACGCGCCGTACGGCTATGCCGAGATCCGCGGCACCGCCAGCCTCAGCACCGAGGGCGGGCAGGAGCTGATCGACGAGCTGTCGAGGAAGTACACCGGCAAGTCGTACGCGGAGTTCAACCCGGCCTCGGCCGACGACGACCAGCGGGTCGTGGTCCGGATCACCCCGCGGAAGGTGGTCGGGCGCATCTGAGCCGTTTCCCCCGGGCGGCGGAGCGTCGCCGCGCGGAAGGACTCCGTACGGAATAACCGGCGAATCGGACAGCTGAGATGCTTCCGTGTCCCCGTGCTCAATAGGGCACGGGGCACTCCCGCGTTCCGACTACCCTGGTCCCGTGACGATTCGCCTGTACGACACCAGCGCCCGGCAGATTCGCGATTTCACCCCGCTTCGGCCGGGCTGTGTCTCGATCTACCTCTGTGGTGCGACCGTGCAGGCTGCACCGCACATCGGGCATATCCGGTCCGGGCTCAACTTCGACATCATGCGCCGCTGGTTCGCCTACCGCGGCTACGACGTGACGTTCGTCCGCAACGTCACGGACATCGACGACAAGATCATCCATAAGTCGGCCGAGCAGGGCCGCCCGTGGTGGGCGATCGGCTACGAGAACGAGGTCGCCTTCAACACGGCCTACGACACCCTCGGCTGCCTGCGCCCCACCTACGAGCCGCGCGCCACCGGCCACATCCCCGAGATGATCGAGATGATGCGCGGCCTGATCGAGCGCGGCCACGCCTACGCCGCCGACGGCAACGTCTACTTCGACGTGCGGTCCTTCCCGGAGTACCTCCAGCTCTCCAACCAGGAGTTGGCCAACCTCCTGCAGCCGTCCGGCGAGGGCGAGACCGGCAAGCGGGATCCGCGCGACTTCGCCATGTGGAAGGCGGCCAAGGAGGGCGAGCCCAGCTGGGACACCCCCTGGGGCCGCGGCCGTCCGGGCTGGCACCTGGAGTGCTCGGCGATGGCCCACAAGTACCTCGGCACGGCCTTCGACATCCACGGCGGCGGCGTCGACCTGGTCTTCCCGCACCACGAGAACGAGATCGCGCAGGCCAAGGGGTACGGGGACGATTTCGCCGCGTACTGGTCGCACAACGCCTGGGTGACCATGAGCGGCGAGAAGATGTCCAAGTCGCTGGGCAACTCCGTGCTGGTCTCGGAGATGGTCAAGCGCTGGCGGCCGATCGTGCTGCGCTACTACCTCGGCACCCCGCACTACCGCTCGATGATCGAGTACAGCGAGGAAGCGCTGCGCGAGGCCGAGTCGGCGTTCGCCCGGATCGAGGGGTTCGTCCAGCGCGTCGTGGAAAAGGCCGGGGTCGTCGAGCCGGCGGCCGAGGTGCCGCTGGCGTTCGCCGAGGCGATGGACGACGACCTGGGCGTCCCGCAGGCGCTGGCGATCGTGCACACCACCGTCCGGCAGGGCAATTCCGCGCTGACCGCCGACGACAAGGAGTCCGCGGTGGCCCGGCTGGCCGAGGTGCGGGCGATGCTCGGGGTGCTCGGCCTGGACCCGCTCGACGAGCGCTGGTCGGGCGGCGGTGCGGACCGCGGCGAGGACCTGCACGGGGTCGTGGACTCCCTCGTCCGGCTCGTCCTGGAACAGCGGCAGAGCGCCCGGGCCCGCAAGGACTACGCCACCGCCGACGCCATCCGCGACCAGCTCCAGCAGTCCGGTCTGACCATCGAGGACACCCCGTCGGGTCCGCGCTGGTCGCTGTCCTGAGCCGGGCCCCGGGGACCGTCCCGGGGGCCGGCCGCACCCCCGGCCACCAGCCGGATTCGCCCTTCCCGGTGGCTGCGGGCGACACTCAATCCATACGTACGTACCCACTCCACGTCGCGAGACGTCGAGAGCAGTGAGAAACAGGTGACCCATGGCCGGCAACAGCCAGCGCAGGAACCGCCGCACGTCGAACAAGAAGGGCGCTCAGGTCGGCAGTGGCGGTAAGCGGCGCCGGTCCCTGGAGGGCAAGGGCCCGACCCCGCCCGCGTCCGCCCGCAAGGGGCATGTGAAGAACCGCGTCGCCAACGCCAAGGCGAAGCAGGCCGCGAGCCGCCGGCCGGCCCCGCGGCGCGGTGGCGCCAAGGGCACCGCCGAGCTGGTCGTCGGCCGCAACCCGGTCGTCGAGGCGCTGCGCGAGGGCGTGCCCGCGACCACCCTGTACGTGCAGCAGTTCATCGACAACGACGAGCGGGTGCGCGAGGCGCTCCAGCTCGCCAACGAGCTCGGGCTGAACCTCCTGGAGGCGCCGCGGGCCGAGCTCGACCGGATGACGAACGGCCTCAACCACCAGGGCCTGGTCGCCCAGATCCCGCCGTACGAGTACGCGCACCCCGAGGACCTGGCCGCGGCCGCCCTCGACGACGGTGAGGACCCGCTGATCGTCGCGCTGGACGGTGTCACCGACCCGCGCAACCTGGGTGCGGTGGTCCGGTCCGTGTCGGCCTTCGGCGGCCACGGCGTGGTCGTCCCGGAGCGTCGGGCGGCCGGGATGACGGCCGGTGCCTGGAAGACGTCGGCGGGCACCGCGGCCCGTACGCCGGTGGCCCGGGCCACCAACCTGACCCGGACCCTGGAGTCGTACCAGAAGGCCGGACTGACGGTGGTCGGCCTGGCCGCGGACGGGGACGTGGAGCTCCAGGACCTGGAGGTCCTGGACGGCCCGGTCGTCATCGTCGTCGGCAGCGAGGGCAAGGGCCTGTCGCGGCTCGTCGGCGAGACCTGTGACCTGCGCGTGCGGATTCCGATGCCGGGTGGCGCGGAGTCGCTGAACGCCGGTGTCGCGGCCGGTGTGGTGCTCTGGGAGGCGGCGCGCCGCCGCGGCTGACCGTGGCCGTCGCCGGGTGTTCCCGGCTGTGCCCCGGGCCGGCTGGCGCCGCATCGCCGCCGGCCCGGGGCACAACATGACGCTCCGTGCGTCCTCGCCGTATCACGTGATCTTTTGACGGGTCTCGGACAGATCGAGCCGGTCAAGGCAGTGTCTTAACCGCGGGTCACTCGGTTAGATGAGCGTGGACACCAGAACACCCCGCACGCCTACGGGGGGACGCTCGTCGAGCTTTGAAGACGAGCCGGTCCTGAGCTCGGTCAAGGTGCCGTGCGATCCCGCGCAGGTCATCGTCAACCACGCCAGCTTCCGCGTACAGCTCGCCGCTCCCGTGGTCGCCGGCGCCCTGGCCGAGACCGCGCGCGTCCCCGCCCTCCGGGGATCGCCGCCCAGACGCCGCACGCCCGTGGTCTGGAGCGGCCGCACCGAACCGGGCAGCGCGGCCGGCGCCACTACCCAGCTCCTGCACGCGGTGCGCGACGCGGGCGTCGGCCTGGACTCCGGCCCGGCCGAGGACATCGGCACGACCCAGGTCCTGCCCCGGGTCCGGCTCGGCGACACCCCCGCCTCCACCGTCATCGGCCAGCGCGGCCCCGTCGACGGCGAGGACACCCTCCCGCGCGGCACCCGCGCCCTGCCCGGACCGTTCCCCGGCCCGCGGTACGGCGACGGCGCGGACGGCGCCGACGACGAGCGGTTCGAGGCACGCGAGCTCCACGACACCGGGGCCAGACGGCGCGGCGGCGACAGCGTGCGGCACGCGTACTACCCCGGCCGCCGGATGAACCTCGGCGTCGTCCTGCTCCCGCTGCGGATCTTCCTCGGCCTGATCTCCGTCTACGCCGGCATGGGCAAGCTCTGCGACCCCGTCTACTTCGACGGCGGCCAGCGCGGCTCGATGGTCACCTGGCTGCTCTCCCTCCACCCCTGGGAACTGGCCGTTCCGCTGCGGGACTTCGCGGTCGCGCACCCGATCGGCGCCGGGCTGACGGTGGCCTTCCTCCAGGTCGTGGTGGGCGTGCTGACCATCTGCGGACTGTGGCAGCGGGTCGCCGCCTCGTTCGGCGCGCTGCTCTCCGCGGCGCTGCTGATGACCGTCAGCTGGCGCACCCTCCCCGCCTACGACGCCCCCGACATCATCTACCTCGCCGCCTGGAGCCCGCTGATCATCGCGGGTGCCCCGGTCTACTCCATGGACGCCCGGCTCGCCGGTGAGGCGTGGCGGCGGCTCGGCCCGCGCGTCGAGGTCGGGGCGCTGCGCCGCCGGGTGCTGCGCCGCGGCGCCGTGATGACCGCGGTGGTGGCCGGCCTGACCCTGCTCGTCGGCTCCCTGTTGGGCGGTGCCGTGCGGACCGCACGGGTCCCGACCGTGCCGCGGCCAGGCGAGCCCGCGATCAACAACCTTCCCGGCTCGCCCCTGCCCAGCACCGGCCACGGCGCCTCCCGCCCCGGCCACCACACCCCGCACCACCCCGGCACGCCCTCCGCGGGCGCCTCCCACAAGACCCACCAGGCGGGCCTGCCGTCCGCCTCGGCCCCCGGCACCCCCTCGGCCGGTGGCCGCACCGGCTCGGCCCGCCGGCCCGGCGCGACCACCAGCGCCCCGCAGCACTCGGCCCCGGCCCACGCCCCGGCCCGCACCCAGACGCCGGGCACCGGCGGCGGCACGACCGGTAGTTCCAGCAGCGGCACCCCCGGCGGCGACTCCGGCCGCGGCAGCACCCTCGGCGGACTGCTGGGCTGACCCCCTTACGGGACCGGCACCTGGTCCGTACGACGCGTCCCCGATCGCTCCGATCCCTCACGGCCCCAGGGCCGGGGGTGGTGGGCGGTCGGGGACGACTGTGTTGATCGGGAGGACTGCGTGGCGACTGCGTCGAGGGGCCGTCGGCCGCGGTGCGTTGCGGCGCGTCCGAGTGGGGGTGCGTCGCGTTGGGGAGAGGTGCGGCGTCGGTGGGTGTCCGGGAGCGCCGCGGGCGCAGGGGGCGGCTCGACGGCCGCGGGGAGCGTGCGCCGCCCTGGGGCTCAACGGGCCTGTGCGGCGTACTCCTTGGCGGCCTCGGTGAGGTCCTTGGCGGTGTCGATGGCGCGCCAGTAGGCACCCTGGGGGAGCGGATAGCCGGCCAGGCGGCGTTCCCGGGCGAGGCGCGGGAAGGTGGTGCGCTCGTGGTCGCCCTGGGTGGGCAGCAACTCGGTGAAGACCGAGGAGAAGACGTAGACGCCCGCGTTGATCAGATACGGGGAGGGCGGGGCCTCGATGAAGTCCAGGACGTGCCCGAAGGCGTCGGTCTCGACGGCGCCCCAGGGGATGCGCGGGCGGGCCAGCGCCAGGGTGGCGGCGGCGTCGCGCTCGTGGTGGAAGGCGGCCATCTCGCGGAGCGGGAAGCGGGTCCAGACGTCGCCGTTGGTGGCGTACCAGGGCTCGTCCGGGCGGGGCAGGGAACCGGCGGCGTACTTCAGACCGCCGCCGCGGCCCAGTGGCTCGGTCTCCACAACGGTCGTGACGCGCAAGGGGAGTCGGGTCCGGTCCAGCCAGTCCTGGAGGACCTCGGCGAGGTGCCCGCAGGAGATGACGGCGTCGGTGACGCCCTCCTCGGCGAGCCAGTTCAGCTGATGGCCGATGATCGGGGTCCCGGTGCCGGGAATCTCGACCATCGGCTTGGGTCGGTCGTCGGTGTACGGGCGGAGACGGGAGCCCTGGCCGCCGGCCAGGACCACGGCCTGCGTGGGGTACGAAAGTGGGGCGCCGGTCATGGTTCGCACCCTATGCGGTGCGAGCGACGGTCACTGGGCGGCGGCCACGCCGGTGGCGAAGGAGGTGTCGCAGACCGGGCGGGAGAACGCCTGGGCGCGGTGTGCGGCACCGTACTTGGCGACCGCGGCGCGGCCGAGGGCACGGGCGATGGAGGCGCAGTGCTTGGCCAGTGAGGGCCGGGCGGTGGTGGCCTCCTGGAGGTGTGTCAGGGCGACGCCGGGGTCCTTCTCCTGGAGTTCCACCAGGAGGCGGTCCCGGAGGACGTCCTGGGCGGCGCGGGGGCCGGCCTGGGTGGAGACCTTCCCGGAGGAGGCGGCGAGTACCTGCGACTCGGAGGTCTTCGACGCCCACGGGACGCGGGTGACCGCGAGGGTCCCGGAGAGCACGAGGACGACGGGCAGGACGAGGGCGAGAGTTCGGCCGATACGGCGGGCTGCGGAGTTCACGGTCGTGATGGTAGCGAGGGGTGATGATTTGGCGACATTCGGTCACCTTATTGGGGGACGGAATGGCTCGTCGGTGCGGTTGTTGGGTTGACGCACTGGTACGAAAAGCCGCCTCCGGGGCGGATTTCGCGGGGTGTGGCGGGGTCTGCGGCATCCCTCCGCGGGCTTGCGGGCGCGGGGCCTCCGTGGTCCGGACGCGCCGCGGCGGCGATGTGGGGACGCGCAATACCCCACACCGCCGCCGCGGTAAACCCGCCCGGGGCGGGGCCCGGTGGCCCCGCCCGGCCCGTCGGCCGTCAGCCGGCCAGTGGGGTCAGTCGGTCAGTCGCTTTCCCGTCGAGGTGGAGAAGACGTGGGTCTCGCCCGGCTGCGGGACCACGTGCAGCCGGGCGCCCTTGGCCGGGACCTGGCGGCCGTTGACCCGTACGACCAGGTCCTTGACCGTCCCGCCGACCTCGGCCGTTCCGTAGACGTAGCCGTCGGCGCCCAGTTCCTCGACGACGTTGACCGTCACCGGCAGGCCGGCCGGGGCGTCCGTGGCCTCCTTGGACAGCGACTTGGCGGCCGCGCCGTTCTGCTCGACGACGTCGAAGTGCTCGGGCCGGATGCCGACCGTCACGGTCTTGTCGCCCTCGGCGCCGGCCAGTGCCTCCCGGCTGACCGGCACCACGCTGTTGCCGAACTTCACCCCGCCGTCGGTGATCGGCACCTCGATGAGGTTCATGGCGGGCGAGCCGATGAAGCCGGCCACGAAGAGGTTGGCCGGGCGGTCGTACATGTTGCGCGGCGAGTCGACCTGTTGGAGGAGTCCGTCCTTGAGGACCGCGACCCGGTCGCCCATGGTCATGGCCTCGACCTGGTCGTGGGTGACGTAGACGGTGGTGGTGCCGAGGCGGCGCTGGAGTCCGGCGATCTGCGTACGGGTCTGCACCCGCAGCTTGGCGTCCAGGTTGGACAGCGGCTCGTCCATGAGGAACACCTGGGGCTCGCGGACGATGGCGCGGCCCATCGCGACCCGCTGCCGCTGGCCGCCGGAGAGCGCCTTCGGCTTGCGCCCGAGGTATTCTGTCAGGTCCAGGATCTTCGCCGCGTCCTCGACCTTCTGCCGGATCTCGGCCTTCGGCACACCGGCGATCTTGAGGGCGAAGCCCATGTTGTCGGCGACTGTCATGTGGGGGTACAGCGCGTAGTTCTGGAACACCATGGCGATGTCCCGGTCCTTGGGCGGCAGGTGGGTGACGTCCCGGTCACCGATGCGGATGGCGCCCTCGTCGACGTCCTCCAGCCCCGCGAGCATCCGCAGCGAGGTGGATTTGCCGCATCCGGAGGGCCCGACGAGAACGAGGAACTCGCCGTCTTCGATGGTGATGTCGAGCTTGTCGACGGCGGGCTTGTCGGAACCCGGGTAGATCCGGGTCGCTTGGTCGTACGTGACCGTTGCCATGGTGTGTCCCTTCACCGGCAGGAACGTGCCGGACGATCCGAGTAAAGGAGTGGGCGGCCCGCCGCCGGGGAGGCGCACCACGCGAAGTGGTGTAGTCCACAGCGGCAAACCGCTGGTGACGCTACCTGCGCCGGAGCCGGGTGTCAGTAGGTGCGCGGTCACGAAATGCGGTCGTTCGGCGGGGCGCGGCGCGATGCCGGGGCTGCGGGGCGGCCATGGCGTGTCTACGGCGTACCTACGGCGGGGCGGGGCGGGGGAGGCGAGGGGAGGCGAGCGGCTACGAGGGCGACGACGGAGCGGCCGCCGAATAAGGCAACGGGCATCGGGCGTGCCTAGGTACACTTCATCCGGCACGCCTCCTTAGCTCAGCTGGTCAGAGCACCGCTCTTGTAAAGCGAAGGTCGTCGGTTCGAATCCGACAGGGGGCTCTGCGCATTGAGTCGCTGACCTGGGGTTTCTCTCCCGGGGAGGCGTCTTGTTCGGCCTCGGACTCCTTGTCCGGGGCCGTTTGCGTGTGTGGTGCGTGCGTGGTGCCTGCGCGGTGGGTGGGGGGATGGGGCGCCAGGGTCGGGGTCAGGGGTGGATTCCCCGGCGCCGTCGGCTTCGGATTCCTTGTTTGATTCGAGGTTCGGTGGCTGGCTCGTGTACGTGACCGCTCGGTTGATGTTCCGGTGGTGGTTGCCGAGGCTGCCTGTCCGCGGACTGAAGGGGGCTCAGGTGGCCTTGTCCGAAGCCTTTTCGGGTTTGGTGTGGAGGATCTCGCGGGCCTGGTCCGCGGCGCGGGCGATGCTCTCGGAGACGAAGTCGACGAAGCGGGCGATGTTCTCCAGGCGGGCGGCGGCCGGGGTGTCGGGGCCGAGGACGCCCACGCCCTGCCGGGCGATCTCGCCCAGGTGGGCGGTGCCGCGGGCACTGGCCATCGTGGATTGGTACATGACGTCGTCGTCGACGACGTAGCGCTCGCGGCGGCGTTCGTCGCGTTCCCGGCGGATGAGGCCCTGGCTTTCGAGGAACGTGACCGCTTTGGAGACGGATGCCGGGCTGACCTGGAGGCGCTGGGCGAGTTCGGAGGCGGTGAGGCTGCCGGCGTCGGTGGTATAGAGGGCGACCAGCACCCGGGCCGTCATCTTGGGCAGGCCCGATTGCATGAAGACGTCCGTGAACGTCTCCTCGTACTCGCGCACCGCCTCCACGTCGCGTCCGTGGGCCTGCGGGGGCGCATGCGGCCCTCGGGGCGCGGTCTGCCTGCGCCGGCGGGCGCGGCGTTCGGTGGCGCGGTGGGCGAGCTCGGCGCGGTAGGCGGTGGGGCCGCCGTTGCGCATGACCTCGCGCGTGATGGTCGAGGTCGGACGGTCGAGACGTCGGGCGATCTCCGCGTAGGTGAGGCTGTCGGCCAGTCCCGACGCGATCTGCTGGCGTTCGGGCTGGGTGAGTCTGCCTCCCGGCATCGCGGTCTCCTTCGTGGTCCGTGGTGTCCCCATCGTAGCGTTCATTCTCAATCAAGTGCAACGAATGCACTCGGGGTCGTTGCGTTAGATTTAGGATCGTTGCAATGATTTGGCGGCGCCTACCTGCGGTGATGTGGATTGTGTGCAACGAAGCCGTTGCCGGTCTCGTGAATGCAACGTAGCGTTTCTGTTGTCGGAAACAACGGACCCAAGGAGCGCACGATGCAGAAGACCCGGAGCACGACGCAGAAGTTCGACACCCCCGCCCCGGTCTCGGCCGTCCTCGACATTCCCGCGGGACACATCCGGTTCATCGCCACCGACCGGGCCGACACCACGGTCGAGATCCTGCCCGCGGACGCCTCCAAGAGCCGCGACGTGAAGGCGGCGGAGCAGACCGAGGTCGCATACGGCGACGGCGTCCTGCGGATCGAGAACCCGGCGGCGACCAACCGGATCCTCAGCTCTTCCGGATCCATTGAGGTGACCGTCCAACTGCCCGCCGGCTCCCGGATCGAGGCGAAGGCGGCCCTCGCCGAACTGAGGGGCGTCGGGCAGCTCGGCGACGTCTCATTCGAGGGCGCACAAGGCTCGATCAAGCTCGACGAGACCGCAAGCGCCCACCTGACCCTCCAGGCCGGCGACGTCTCGGTCGGCCGCCTGGGCGGCCCCGGCGAGATCAGCACCCAAAAGGGAGACCTCCGCATCACCGAGGCCGTGCGCGGCACGGTCACGCTGCGCACCGAGCACGGCGGCATCTCCATCGGCGCTGCCCGCGGAGTCTCCGCCTCGCTGGACGCCGGCACCGCCTACGGCCGGATCCACAACGCCCTCAAGAACACCGACGGCGCCACCGCCGGCCTGAACATCCACGCGACCACCGCCTACGGCGACATCACCGCCCGCAGCTTGTAAGAGGGGCACCCCTCAGACACGGCGATCCCGTCAGGTCAGTTCAGGTCAGTTCAGATCAGTCGAATTCCGCAACAGTTCTCAATAGTTCTCAAGGAGCACCGTCATGTCCCTCACTCTTGCCGACCAGGACCGCCCGGAGCTGCAGAAGGCCATCGAGGAGATGGTCGAATCCGGTTTCACCGGGGTGACGATGCGCGTGCACGACGAGCGGGGCGAGTGGGTCGGCAGCGCCGGGGTGCGCAAGCTGGGCGAGACCGCGAAGCCGCCGACCAACGGGCACGTGCGGGTAGGCAGCAACACCAAGACCTTCACCGCGACCGTGGTGCTGCAACTGGTGGCCGAGGGCGCGATCGGGTTGGACGTCCCGGCGGCCGACTACCTGCCCGAGTTCGGGCTGGACCCGAAGATCACGGTGCGGATGCTGTTGCAGCACACCAGCGGGGTGTTCAACTTCACCGGCGAGTACTACGAGGACGGGACGTTCGCGCCGGGGATCCCGGCCACGACCACGGGCAAGGAGTGGGTGGACAACCGGTTCAAGACCTACCGGCCGGAAGAGCTGGTACGGCTGGCGTTGTCCAAGCCGGCGCGGTTTGCGCCGGGGACGGACTGGAGCTACTCCAACACCAACTACGTGCTGGCCAGGCTCCTGATCGAGAAGGTCACCGGCCACTCGCTCGCCGAGGAGATGCAGCGGCTGATCCTGGGGCCGCTCGGGCTGTCGGACACCGTGGTGCCGGAGACCAGTCCGGAGATCGCCGAGCCGCACGCCCGCGCGTACTACCGATACGAGGACGCCGGCCAGCAGAAGACGGTCGACGTCACCCGTCAGAACCCCTCCTGGATCTCCACCGGGGGAGACCTGATCTCGACCACCCAGGACCTGCACACGTTCATCTCCGCGCTGATGGGCGGCAAGCTCCTGCCGGCCCCGCTGCTGGCCGAGATGTGCAAGCCGGAATCCAAGGCCGGTTACGGCCTGGGGGTGTTCGTGCAGGACGCGGGCGAAAACGGCGGCATCGTCATCACCCACAACGGCGGTATGGCCGGCCACGCCGCGCTGATGTACAGCACGCCCGACGGCAGCAAGACCCTGACCGCCGCGCTGAACTATGTCGACGACGCCGCGCTGTCCATGGCAGCGGCATTCCAGAAGGCGGCGCAAAGGCTCGTCAAGGAGGTGTTCGGCGGCGGGCACGCAGGGTCGGCTGACGCGGCCGAGCCGGCCCAGTAGGCAGGGCCGAGTACGCCGCCTTGCCAGTTCCTCCCGCTCCTCACCGGAGGACACCCGCGCCGCCGCCCCTCATGGTTCGGTGAGGCATGGGAGGGGCCCGCTACGCCTGGCGGGGGGAGGGGGCATTCCGGAAGTGCGGGTGTTGAAACACTTGTGGAGCAGGGCTGCTCAGCCGCGGGCGGCGGGTCCACACTCGACCCACGAACCGGGCCCCAGCGCGGTACGGCTTCTAGGCGGGCCATCGCCACGACCCTTCGCCCGGTCCTCGCAGTCAGGAGGGAAGCGTGTCTCGTGGTCCCAACTTTGACAGCCTCGTCCTCGATGCCAGAAGCGCGCACAGGGAAGGCGCCCCGGGGTTTCGCGTCAGAGTTCAACCCCCTCTGGGCCTAAGGGCGTCCAAGCGGGAGTGGCGACGTCACATAAATGCGCTCGTTGCGGCAATCGAGCAGGAGGGCTGGCGATTCGTCAGCCAGGATGTGCTTTCCAGCGCAGCCGAAATAATCTTCGAGCGAGCCTGAATCGTCAACGGCAAAGCCGTGCGAACGCCCCTGTTTTACCGCTGATTCCGGTAGAATTCTTCCGTGCGTTGAGTCGACTCGACGAGGTGGGGGCCAGCAGGTGAGTGGTACGTCATCGCCGCATCCGAAGAGCGCAGCCGATGGGATTTCTGATTCCGAGGCACGGCGGCAGGCTCGGTCGAGCCAGCCGCCGAAGGGCCGCGAGACGGCGGGTTCACCGCCCCGCAGGGCGGAGACGAACGCGCCGGCGGAGCCACGTAGTTGCGCACCAAAGAGTTCCAGAGTGCAGCGGGTTGCGCTCAAGCCGCCTGGCCCTGGGCCTCTCCCCGAGAGCGGGCGTCGGCTCGGCGGCGATGAGCAGCCCGATCCGCTCGACTCGTTGCTGAAGAAAGTCGGACGGGGCGAGAAGATCGCCACGCCCGGAGGAAAGCAAGAGAGCGGGGAACGGGACATCTACGACGAGGAATGGCGCGTCCACGATAGTCATGGCCCTTACGGTCAACGACGGCGCCGTCGGAACTGATCACTGCCCTGGCCGGCACGCGCCGGGCACGTCCAGGGCGTAGCGGAACGTGAATCGCGGAAATCCCTGAAATCCCTGTGGACCAGCGGGAGCTACTGAATGTGGCTTCCTCTGGTCCGCAGGGTTTTTGCGGTGAAGTTGAGGGGCAGCCCCGGCATCGCGATTTTTATTTTCTGGGTGGTGGTGGTGGTGTTTTTTGGGTTTGTGTGGCGTGTTTTAGGAGGGCTGGGGCGGTTGGGGGTGGTTGTTGTCGGGTCGGGGTGGGTGTTGGGCGAGGGCGGTCCAGGAGCGCAGGAGTAGGGCGTAGGCGTCGACGACGACGTCGTCCGGGATGTCGTCCGGGGCCAGGAGGCGCTGGATGAGTAGCCCGTCCTCCAGGGCGTGGGCGATCAGGCCGAGGAATGCGGGGTCCGCGGGCGGGGTGACGTCGTGGGCGGCGAACGCCTGCTGTAGGCCGGCGGTGTGGGCGTCCCGGGCGAGGTGTTCGCGTGCGCCGAGGAGTGGGCGCAGTTCCTCGTTCCGTAGGGCGTGCAGGACGAGTTCCATGCGCAGGGCGAGCCATTCGGGCAGGTGTGGGGCGCGGGCGCGGTTCCAGGCGCGGAGCTTGTCGAGGGTGTCGGCGCCGGAGGTGGCGTTCTGGGTGAGGGCGCGGACCTCCTCCAGTTCGCGGTCGGTGCGGTGCTGGAGCAGCTCGGCGACCAGGGCGTCCTTGTCCTCGAAGTTCCCGTAGAAGGCGCCGCGGCTGTAGCCGGCGCGTTCGGCGATCTGCTCGACGGAGGTGCCGTTGACGCCGCGTTCGGTGAACAGTTCGGCGGCGGCGGCCAGGAGGCGACTGCGGGTCTGCTGCCGGCTCTCTTCGCGGGTCAGGCGCTTGCGTTGGGGTGTCACGGCGGCATCCTACGGCGCAGCCCGGAAGAAATATTCAGTTCTGTATTTGGATGCAGGTCTGTATCTTCCGGGTGTGAAGTGATCGAAGCGATCGACGTGGGCGGAGCGATCGACGTGATCGACGTGATCGACGTGATCGACGTGATCGGGGCGACCAGGGCGATCGGGGCGATCGGGATGGTCGGGATGAAGGGAGGGTCGATGGGGGCCGGTGAAGTGTGGGCGTTGGGGGCGTCGGAGTTGGCGGGGCTGGTGGCGTCCGGTGAGGTGTCGGCGGTGGAGGTCGTGGCGGCGCAGCTGGAGCGGATCGCCGTGGTGAACCCGCAGGTGAACGCGGTCACCAGGCTGCTGGAGGACAGCGCTCGGCGGGCCGCGCGGGAGGTCGATCGGCGTCGGGCCGCCGGTGAGCCGCTGGGCCCGTTGGCCGGGGTGCCGTTCACGGTGAAGGAGAACATCCACGTCGCCGGATCGGCGACCACGCACGGTGTGCCGTACTTCCGCGACTGGGTGGCGGAGTCGGACGCGCCCCCGGTGCGGCGGCTGCGGGCGGCCGGGGCGATCCCGATCGGCCGCACCAACATGCCGGACCTGGCGATCGCCGGGGTGCACACGGTCAGCCAGCTGTTCGGGGACACCGTCAACCCGTGGGACCCGCGGCGTACTCCCGGGGGCACCAGCGGCGGTGACGCGGTCGCGGTGGCGACCGGCATGGCTCCGCTGGGCCTGGGCAACGACTCCGGCGGGTCGGTGCGCATTCCGGCGACCTTCAACGGCGTCGCGGCGCTGAAGCCGAGCTACGGACGGTTCCCGGCCGACCACCGGATGAGCGACCAGGACCCGGTCCTCGGGCACCAACTCTTCCCCGTGGACGGACCGTTGGCCCGTAGGGTGGCGGACCTGCGCGTGGCCTACGAGGTGCTGGCGGGGGCCGACCCGCAGGACCCGCGGGCGGTGCCGGTGCCGTTGTACGGGCCGCGGCCGGACACGCCGGTGCGGGTCGGCGTGGTGACCGACCCCGGCGGCCGGGGCGACGTCCACCCGCACGTGCGCGCGGCGATCGAGGCGGCGGCCGCCGCGCTTCAGGACGCCGGACACCCCGTCGAGGAGGTGGAGGTGCCGCGGCTCCAGGACGCCCTGGACGGCTACGGCGCGCTCCTACGGACCGAGTTCTCCCTGGCCTGGCCCATGCTCAGGCGGCTGCTCACCGACGACAGCGCCCGCCACATCGAGTTCGACACGCAACGCCACCCGGCCGTCGGCCTGGAGGGGTACGTGCGGCAGGCCGGTGTACGGCTCGGCGTTCAGCGGGCGTGGGCCGGCCTCTTCGAGCGCTGTCCGCTGTTGCTCGGGCCGGTGTCCACGCAGCCGGCGCCGGAGCCCGTGGTTCCGAGGACCGTGGAGGAGCACGACGCGATGATGGCGCCGATGCGGCTGCTGACCGCGTCGACCTATGTGGGCGTGCCGGCCGTGGCAGTGCCCACCGGGGTCGCGGCCGGGCTGCCGCAGGGCGTTCAGGTCATGGCGGGGATGTACCGCGAGGACCTGTGTCTGGACGCGGCGCAGCGTATCGAGGAGCGGTTGGGGGTGCTCGCCCCGATCGCTCCGGTTGATCTGGTTGATCTGGTTGATCTGGTTGGTCTGGCGGATTCGGCTGATCCGGTTTCTTAGGTGGTTTCCGGCCGCTTCGGGTGCTTCGGGTGCTTCGGGTGCCTAGGGTCGATCGGCCGGCTCGGGCCGCGTACGGGCTTGTGGGGGGCGGGTTTTGGCGGGTGGGTGAGGGTGCGGCGGCGTACATTCGCGACATGGTGACTTCGATGACGCGGGACGAGTACGAGCGGCGGATGACGCGGGCCGGGCGGGCCGCCGCGGACGCCGGGCTGGCCGGACTGATCGTCACGCCGGGGCCGGATCTGGTGTGGCTGTGCGGGTACCGGCCGACGGCCGTCACCGAGCGGCTGACGGCGCTGGTGATCGAGCCGGGGCGGGCGGCGCGGCTGCTGGTGCCCGTACTGGAGCGGCCGGACGCGGAGCGCGCCGCGGGGGCCGGGGCGCTGGAGGTGGTGGGGTGGTCCGACGGGTCGGATCCCTACGCCGAGCTGGGCAAGTGGCTGGCGCCGCAGCGGCGTTACGGGGTGTCGGACGGGATGTGGGCGCTGCATCTGCTCGGGTTGCAGCGGTCGGTCCCGGGGGGTGGCTACGCGGCGCTGACCGAGGCGCTGCCGATGCTGCGGGCCGTCAAGGACGCCTACGAGGTGGAGCGGTTGACGGCGGCGGGTGCGGCGGCGGACGCGACGTACCAGGACATCCTGGGGGCGCGGTTCGCCGGGCGGCGGGAGTGCGACGTCGCGGCGGATCTGGCGCGGCTGCTGACCGAGCACGGGCACAGCCAGGTGGACTTCACGGTCGTCGGGTCCGGTCCCAACGGGGCCAATCCGCACCATGAGGCGGGGGAGCGGGTCATCCAGGACGGCGACATGGTCGTGCTCGACTTCGGCGGCCTGAAGGACGGGTACGGCTCGGACACCACGCGGACCGTGCACGTCGGGGAGCCGGGTGCCGAGGAGCGGACGGTGCACGAGATCGTGCGGGAGGCCCAGCAGGCGGCGTTCGAGGCGGTGCGGCCCGGCGTCGCGTGCCAGGAGATCGACCGGGTGGCCCGGCGGGTGATCAAGGCGGCGGGCTACGGCGAGTACTTCATCCACCGGACCGGACACGGCATCGGGGTCACCACGCACGAACCGCCGTACATGGTGGAGGGCGAGCATCTGCCGCTGGTGCCGGGGATGTGCTTCTCGATCGAGCCGGGGATCTATCTGCCGGGGCGGTTCGGGGTGCGGATCGAGGACATCGTGGTCTGTACGGAGTCCGGTGGGCGGCGGTTGAACGTGACGGGGCGGGAGTTGGCGGTGGTGGGGTAGGTGCGGGTGCGGGTGCGGGTGCGGGTGCGGGTGCGGGGACGGGGACGGGGACGGGCGCGGGGTGGCGAACGGCCGGGGTGAGGGTGACTTTGGTCCCGGGTGGGGCTGGTCTTTGGGCAGGGGAGGGGCTGGTCTTTGGGCAGGGGTGGGACGGTGCGGGGCTCCTTCTTTTTGCGGGGGTGATCCTGGTCGTTGGGCTGAGGCGGGCGGGGGCCCTGGTCCGTAGCGTTGGGGGCGTCGGGCCGGACGGTCGCCGTTGACGGCACCGGCCACTACGGACAGGACGGCAGTGAAGGAGTGAGCAGGATGCCGATGCCGCGCGGGACCACGCAGAGCGTTGAGGGTTCGATGGCCGTCGGCTCGGCTCCTGGTGGGGGGAGCGTCCGTGGCTCGGTCGCCGCTCGGCTCAGGGGTGTGGCGACTGCGGCCGCGCGGAGCGGGGTGCTGAGCTCGCTCGCCGTGAGCGCCGCCGCCGTACTGGGCGCGGTGGCCATTGCCCTCGCGGGCGGGGTGCCCGCGCATGCGGAGGGGCGGGTGACGAGGGTGGCGGGCGCCGGGGGCGACGGCGTGGCGGCGAGCCGGGCGAAGGACGCCGACCCGCTGGTCGTCGTCGGCGGGGCGGGGGCCTCGGTGGCGCTGGTGGGCGGGGCGTTGCTGTCCGGGCGGGGGCGGAAGGGGCGGGGGTGACCCCTGGGGTGGACGGGGTGAGCCGTCGCCCCGGAAGGCCGGGCCGGCGCGGCCGGGAGGCGCCGTGCCGGGCGCCGCGGACCCGGCCGTGAACCACCAGGCCGGCCCTAGGGCCGGTCGTCAAATTCCCGTCTGCCTCGCGACGCCTGGCACGCCCTCTCGCCGCACCGGGCGAAAGCCCAAGTACGTCCAGTACAAGGACTTCCGCCCGGCACGCCGAGAGCACGCACCAGACGCCGCGGTGCCGCCCTTCGGGCGACGACGGGAATGTGACGACCGGCCCTACGGCACCAGGACGACCTTGCCCATCGTGCCGCGGGATTCCAGGGCGCGGTGGGCGGTCGCGGCCTCGGAGAGGGGGAAGCGCTGGACGGTGGGGACGAGGCGGCCGGCGGCGGCTTCGGTGAGGGCGGCGATCTCCAGGGTGCGGAGCGGGTTGATGCCGCCGACCCGGGCCAACATCGGAGGGCCGAGGACGGATTCCGAGGTGATGCCGCGCTCCGCGAGTTCGGCGTCCGTGAACTCCAGCGGGCCGCCGGTGAGCGGGCCGCCGGAGGACCAGCCGAAGACCAGGTGGCGGCCGCCGTGGGCGAGGAGGTCCACGGCCGCACGGCCCGCGGCGCCGCCGACCGAGTCGAAGACGAGGGTTGCCCCGGAGGCGCCGCGCTCGTCGAGGAAACTGCGGGCGAGGACCGGCCAGTTGGCGTCGGTGTAGTCGAGGGCGAGGTCGGCACCCAGCTCGCGGACGTGGGCCGCCTTGCGCGGGCCGCCGGCCAGACCGATGACCGTGGCGCCGGTGTTCCGGGCGTACTGGACGAGCAGTGAGCCGATGCCGCCGGCGGCCGCCGGGACGATCGCGATGTCGTCGGCGGTGAGGGCGGCGAAGAGCAGGATGCCCATGGTGGTGCGGCCGGTGCCGATCATGGCGACGGCCTGGGCCGGGTCCAGGCCGTCGGGGAGGGCGTGCAGTCGGTCGGTGGCGGTGACGGCCAGTTCGGCGTAGCCGCCCGGGACCATGCCGAGGTGGGCGACGACGGGTCGGCCGAGCCAACTGGGGTCGGTGCCCGGGCCGATGGCGTCCACGGTGCCGGCGACCTCGCGGCCCGGCACGGTCGGCAGGTCGGGCAGCGGTACGGGGCCGCCCTCCTGGCCCGCGCGGAGGGCGGTGTCCAGGAGGTGGACGCCCGCCGCGGCCACGGCGATACGGACCTCGCACGGCCCCGGTGCGGGGTCGTCGACCGTCTCGTAGGCGAGGTTTTCCGCGGGACCGAAGGTGTGCAGCCGTATTGCGCGCATGGCGGAGTGGTCTCCTCTGGGGAGGGTGGGCAGGGGCCCCGGTGGCGGGCGACCGCCCCTGCCGGTGGGGATGGTCAACTGCCGCCACTCTGGTACCTCAAGTCGAGTTGAGGTCAAGAATTCACTGGAGGGCGCAGGGGCCGTCGTTGGTGCGGTAGGGGCCGTCGGCGGTGCGGGCGCGGCCGCCGAGCGTGCGGTGGGCCTCGTGGAGGGTGACGGTGGCGCCGGCCTCGGCGGCGGAGATGGCCGCGGTGAGGCCGGCGAAACCGCCTCCGATGACGGTGAGCGGGCGGCTGGTCATGGCGGCTCCTTCGGTCGCGGATGGTGCGTCGGTGGTGGCGCCCGCGGGGTCGGTGGGGTCGGCGGTGTCGGTGGGGTCGGTGGGGTCGGCGGGCGTTCACCGAGGGGACGGGCGAGGGTGCCGGAGATGTGACATGCCAGCGCGAGAACGAGGGTTTTCGCAGGTCAGCGGGGATTGTCAGTGGCGTGGTTCAGCATGGGGGTGTGGGCGTGGAGCGGTCCGCCGGGTGCGGGGGCCGAGCCGGTCCGCGGCAGGACAAGGGACCGGGCCCGGGCCCGGACGGACGGAGGCGGTGAGCGCATGGGCGGTGAGCGCATGGCAGGGCGCGGCAAGGACACGGTGCGGGCGGTGCGGCGCCCGGAGGTGCGACTGCCGGAGCTTCAGGCGTACGACGGCCGGGAGCTGGAGCCCGAAGGGGATTACGACGGGCTGGAGTTCACCGAGGTGGACTGCGCGGGGCAGTCGGCGCGGGGCGCCCGGTTCATGGACTGTGCGCTGCGCCGGTGCGCGCTGGACGAGACGGTGCTGAGCCGGGCGCGCATCATCGACAGCGTGTTGAGCGGGGCGCGCGGGGTGGGTACGGATCTGTCGCAGGCGTCGTTGCGCGATGTGGAGGTGGTGGATGGCCGGCTCGGCGGGGTCCAGCTCCACGGAGCGGTGCTGGAGCGGGTGGTGGTGCGCGGCGGAAAGATCGACTTCGCCAATCTGCGCCGGGCCAAGCTGCGGGACGTCGCCTTCGAGGGGTGCGTGCTGGTCGAGGCGGACTTCGGGGGTGCGGAGCTGGAGCGGGTGTCGTTCGACGACTGCACCCTGGCGCGGGTGGACTTCTCCGCGGTACGGATGAAGGACGTCGATCTGCGCGGTGCGGCCGGGCTGGACATCGCGCGGGGCATCGACTGCCTGGGCGGTGCGGTGATCAGCACGGCCCAACTGATGGATCTGGCACCGGCGTTCGCGGCCCAGGTGGGCGTGCGGGTGGAGTGAGGCAGGAGAGGGCGGGAATGGTTCAGACGCGGGGGAAGCGGGCCTGGAGTGCCCAGACGGCGGGGTTGTCGGCGAGGCCGTCGTGCATATCGGCGAGGTCGGCGATCAGGTCGTGCAGGAAGTCGCGGGCCTCGCGGCGCAGCGCGGCGTGGTTGAAGGTGAGGGGGGCTTCCTCGACCGGCATCCAGTCGGCGGCGACGTCGACCCAGCCGAAGCGCCGCTCGAAGAGCATCCGGTCGGTGGATTCGGTGAAGTCCAGCTCGGCGTGGACGGGGCGGGCGGAGCGGCTGCCCCGGGGGTCGGTGTCGAGTTGCTCGACGATGTCGCACAGCGCCCAGGCGAAGTCGAGCACCGGCACCCAGCCCCAGGCCGTGGACACCTCGCGGTCGGACTCGGTGTCCGCGAGGTAGACGTCGCCGCAGAAGAGGTCGTGGCGCAGGGTGTGCACGTCCGCGGTCCGGTAGTCGGTCTGCGGAGGGTCCGGGAAGCGACGGGAGAGGGAATAGCCGAGGTCGATCACCTCTTGATGGTGTCACGCGCGAAGTCAGACGGGCGCGGCGGAGGGTCCGGACGGTCGGGCCCGGGCGGCGGCCGGTGCACGGGAGTCACGCACAACGACAGACAGTCAGAGGGTGGGGTAATGATCGTGTCTGGTTCCTTGGTGAGACGTTCAGGGGTCGCGCTGGTGTCGGCGACCGTGCTGACGGCGCTGCCGGCCGTGCCGGTGCTGCCGGACGGCCCGGGCGCGCCGGCCGCGGCGTACGCGGTGGGTCGGGCGGGCGGCGCGGGGCACGCGGCGACCGTGCAGGGCCGGGGGCACTGGCGCGGTGGCTGGGCCGCCGCGCCGCAGCAGCCGACCGAGGTGTTCGGGAAGAACTGGTCCGTCAGCGGATTCGCGCGGCAGACCGTCCGACAGGTCGTCCGGGTCAGCACGGGCGGCTCACAGCTCCGGATCAAGCTGTCGAACCGCTACGGCACGGCGCCGCTGACGGTCACCGGGGCCACCGTCGCGCGGACCGACCGGGGCGCCGCGGTGCAGGCCGGTTCGGTGCGCCAACTGACCTTCGGGAAACGGAAGTCGGCGACCGTACCGGCCGGCGGTGAGCTGCTCAGCGACGGGGCGGGACTGACGGTGCGCGCCCTGGAGTCGGTCACCGTGACGCTGTATTTCGACGCGCCGACAGGCCAGACCACCTTCCACGCGAAGTCCACCGCCACCAGCTATCGCGCGGCCGGTGATCACCGGGCCGATGCCGGGGCGGCGGCGTTCGCCGAGACCACGCGGTCCTGGTACTACCTCTCGGGCGTCGAGGTGGCCGGCGGCGCGGCCGCCCGACGGGACGGCATCGTCACCTTCGGGGACTCCATAACCGACGGGTACGGCTCCACGATCGACGCCGACCACCGCTACCCGGACGCCCTGGCCGAGCGGTTCGCCGCCGCGGGGCGGCCACGCAGCATCCTCAACGAAGGCATCAGCGGCAACCAACTGACCAACAGCACCGCCGACTTCGGGGAGAAGGCGGTGGTGCGCTTCCCGAAGGACGCGCTGAACGAGCCGAACGTGCGCACCGTGATCCTGCTGGAGGGCATCAACGACATCGGAATGAGCGTGCCGACCGGCGGGTCGAACAAGCCGACCCCCGACGTGTCGATCCGCCAACTCATATCCGCTCAACGGGAGTTGATCCGTCAGGCACACCACAAGGGCGTCAAGGTGATCGGGGCGACGCTGACGCCGTTCAAGGGGGCGGGGTACTACACCGAGCGCGGTGAGACCAAGCGGGTGGCGCTCAACCGCTGGATACGGACCTCCGGCGAGTTCGACGGGGTGGTCGACCTGGACCGGGTGCTGTCCGACCCCGCCGACCGGGGGCGACTGGCTGCCGCGTACGACGGCGGGGACCATCTGCACCCGAACGACGCCGGCTACCGCGAGATGGCCGAGGCGATCGACCTCGACGCGATCTGAGACGGCGGCGCGATCTGAGACGGCGGCGCGGGCCGCGCCGAGCGTCGTTGCCCGCGCCGTGCCGAGCGCCGCGCCCGCCGTGCCCCATGCCCCGCTCTGCACGTACGGCTCCGCGCGTCCCGGCCTGCCCCGGCCTGCCCCGCCCTGTCCGCCTCATGACCTCACGGCAGGGTGAGGACGCGCGGTCCCTCGTCCGTCACCGCGACGGTGTGCTCGAAGTGGGCCGCGCGGCTGCCGTCGGCGGTGCGCAGCGTCCAGCCGTCGGGATCGGTCACGTAGTGGTGGCTGCCGCCGGCCAGGAACATCGGCTCGATGGCGATGGCCAGACCGTGCCGGAGCACGAAACCGCGGCCTGGCCGGCCGTCGTTGGGGACCCCCGGGTCCTCGTGCATCGCCCGGCCGATGCCGTGGCCGCCGAAGTCCTGGGGGATGCCGTAGCCGGCCGCGCGGCCGACGCTGCCGATGGCGTGCGAGACGTCGCCGATCCGGGCGCCGACCACGGCGGCCGCGATGCCCGCCTCCAGGGCCCGCTGGGTGGTCTCCATCAGCCGGCGGTCCTCGGGGCGTGCCGTGCCGACGGTGAAGCTGGTGGCCGCGTCACCGGCCCAGCCGTCGACGACCGCGCCGCAGTCGATGCTGACCAGGTCGCCGTCGCGCAGCCGGTAGCCGTCCGGGATGCCGTGCACGATCGCGTCGTTGACGGACACGCAGAGCACCGCGGGGAAGGGGGTGGGGGCGAAGGACGGGCGATAGCCGAGGAACGGTGAGGTGGCGCCGGCCTCGCGCAGCACCGTGCGGGCCACCTCGTCCAGGTCGGTCAGGCGCACCCCGGGGGCGGCCGCGGCGCGGGCCGCGGCCAGTGCGTCCGCGACGACCCGGCCGGCCACCCGCATCGCGTCCAGCGACGCGTCGGTCTTGATCTCCACCATCGGTATGCCTCCCCAATCCGCCGCCCGGCGCGTTGTGGTGTGCGGTGCGCGAGCGGTGCGGTGTTTCGTCACCGGCGCCGGAACGCGGCGTTCCGTCGAGCCGGGCCGGTATTTGTATACCGGTATTTGTTTACCGGTATTAGTATCACGGGCATGGTGCGGACTCCACTGACCCCTTGGGAACGCGAACGCGGCGAGCGGCTGGGCGCGCTGCTGCGTGTGGCGCGCGGCGAGCGGAGCATGGTCGAGGTCGCCGCGGCGGCCGGACTGTCCGCGGAGACGCTGCGGAAGATCGAGACCGGCCGGGCGCCGACCCCGGCGTTCTTCACGGTCGCCGCGCTCGCCGGGACGCTCGGACTCTCGCTGGACGAGGTGGCCTCGCTGGCCGCGCCGCCGGCGGCGGAGCCCGGGGCCGCCGCACGCGGCAGTGCGGCGGCGTAGCGCAAAGGCCGAGGGCCGGCCCCCTCTCGGGAGCCGGCCCTCGCTGCCGGGTGCGTCCGGCGGTGCCTCGTCGGTGTCGTGGCTCAGACGTTGACGCCGAAGTCCTGGGCGATACCGCGCAGGCCGGACGCGTAACCCTGGCCCACCGCGCGGAACTTCCACTCCGCGCCGTTGCGGTACAGCTCGCCGAAGACCATGGCGGTCTCGGTGGCGGCGTCCTCGCTCAGGTCGTAGCGCGCGATCTCGGCGCCGCCGGCCTGGTTGACGATGCGGATGAAGGCGTTCCGCACCTGGCCGAAGTTCTGGCTGCGGTTCTCGGCGTCGTAGATCGAGACCGGGAAGACGATCTTGTCGATGTCGGCCGGCAGCGCGGCGAGGTTGACGTTGATCGACTCGTCGTCGCCCTCGCCCTGACCGGTGGTGTTGTCACCGGTGTGGACGATGGACTGGTCCGGCGTCGCCTTGTTGTTGAAGAAGATGAAGTGCTGGTCGGAGTAGACCTTGCCGGTCGGGTTGACCGCGATGGCGCTGGCGTCGAGGTCGAAGTCCGTACCCGTGGTCGTGCGGACGTCCCAGCCGAGGCCGACCGTGACGGCGGCCAGACCCGGTGCCTCCTTGGTGAGCGAGACGTTGCCGCCCTTGGACAGGCTTACAGCCATGGGAAGTCCCTTTCCTCGTGGAGTCACGTCGACCTGAGGTCGGTGATGCCACTGATACGAGTGGTGTCGGTGATACCGCGGCGGACCTGCCCGGGAGCGGAGCCGCCGTCACCCACCTCAACGCGGCGGGGCGGCCAGGTGGTTCCAGCCCTCTTTACTTTCTTTGCCCGATCCTGTTGCCCGGTCCGGGCCGCGCTCCTGAAGGCGGCGGGCCGCTCCGGCCGGGAAAACCGAGGTGACGGGCGGCCGTGGGAGCGGGATCATGGGGGGCATGTCCGGGCCCCATGTCATCCGAGGTTCGGTCGCCCTCCCGGAGGCCGAGCTGGTCTGGCGGTTCTCGCGCTCCTCCGGTCCGGGCGGCCAGCACGTCAACACCAGCGACAGTCAGGTCGAGTTGCGCTTCGACCTGGCGCGAACGAAGGCGCTGCCCCCGGTGTGGCAGGAGCGGGCGCTGGAGCGGCTGGCGGACCGGCTGGTCGACGGCGTGCTGACCGTACGGGCCTCCGACCACCGCTCCCAGTGGCGCAACCGCGAGACCGCGGCCGTCCGGCTCGCCGCGCTGCTCGCCGAGGCCACCGCACCGCCGCCCAAGCCGCGCAAGAAGTCACGGATCCCGCGCGGCATCAACGAGCGGCGACTGCGCGAGAAGAAGCAGCGCGGCGACACCAAGCGCGGCCGCTCCGGCCGCGATTGGGGCTGAGGGTCACTCCCGCCCCGGGCCGTGCCCGCGTCCTGCCCCACCTCGGGCCGTGCCCGCGTCCTGCCCTGCCCTGGGCCATGCCCACGTCCGGTCCCGCCCCGGGGTCCCGCCATGGGCCGTGTCCGCGCCCGGCGCTGTCCCGGGCCGTGCCCGCCCCCGCTCACCCCAGCTGTCGGTACTTCCCCCGGAAGTACGTCAGCGGCCCGTCGTCCTTGGCCGACGCGGTCGCGGCCAGGACGCGGCCGATGACGAGGGTGTGATCCCCGGCCACCACCCGCTGCTCGGTCCGGCATTCCAGCGTCGCCAGCGCGCCCCCGATGAGCGGCGCGCCGGATGCTTCGCCCCGTACGGAGGGGATGTCCTGGAAGAGCAGTCGGTCGCTGATCCGGCCCTTCATGGCGAATCGTGCCGCTACGTGCCGCTGGTGGCCCGACAGCACCGAAACCGCCCACAACGGTTGCTGCGCCAACAGGTCGTCCATCCGTGAGTCGTTGCGAACGCTCACCATTACCAACGGTGGGTCGAGGGACACGGAGAGGAATGCCGTGGCGGTCATGCCGGCGTCCTCGCCGCGCGGCCCGGCGTCCGGATCGTGGGCGGTGATCAGCACCACGCCGGCGGCGAGGCGGGACAGGGCGGCGCGGAACTCGTCGTCACTCACCCCCACAGCATGCGCGATCGGCCCGTCGCCCGGCGCGGAGGCGAGGGCGACGGTGGGTGCGGCGGTGGCGGTGGAGCCGGTGGCCGAGGTGGCGGCAGGAGTCTTCGTGAACACGCCATGAACGCTAACGTCGTCCGCTGCCCGTGCGCATCGGGCCCTGGAACCAGCTGCGTCCTGGGCGTACTAGGTCCCGCGGCGGAGGCGAACGGCCGACGAGGGGCGCGGCAATGGTCCGGACCTGGCTTCGAAGATGGCTGGAATTTGCGTTCAGGAAGTTTTCAGGGAGTGTCCGGGCGGCGTTCGCGCGCGCGGATGAGTCCCTGGTCGGCGATCCGTAACGGCCCGTCACTGATTGTGACTTGAGTCACATGGGCCGCTAATTGTTGACCCTGTGTACCGGGTGAACAGCTCACTGTGATTCAGTGAGCGTGGAATCGGACGACGAAGAAATCGGTGGAGTTGCTGTCGAGGTCTCAGGGAGAGCGAGCGATGGAGACCGAGTCGGAGCCCTATGTCCGTCTTGCGACCCTGCGGCAGCTGCACCAAGTGGTCGCCGAACTGAACACCGCACGCAGCCTTGCGGACACCTTGCAGTCCGTCGCCGACGGGGCGATCGTCGGGCTCGGCTATGAGCTCGCCGCGGTCAACCTCGTACGGCCGGACGGCGATCTCGTGGTCGCCGCGGTGGCCGGCAGTGCGGGCGCGGAGGCGCTGATGGCCGGGCGGGTGGGCTCGCGCGCCTCGTGGGAGCGCCGGCTGTCCATGGGGGAGCGCTGGGGCGAGCTGTGCTTCATCCCGTACACCGAGGGCTGGGTGCTGGACGACGACGACGTGCCGCAGTGGCACACCGCCGGACCCGCGCCCCGCTTCCCCGACGAGTGGCACCCGATGGACCGCCTCTTCGCGCCCATGTACACCGCCGCCCACGGCAACGGTGAACTGCTCGGCGTGCTCTCCGTGGACCGGCCGCGCAACGGCCGGCGCCCCGGCCCCTGGGGCCAGGAGGCGCTCCAGATGTACGCCTTCCAGTCCGCCATCGCGATCAGCAACGCCCGGCTGCGGGCCAACATGCAGCGGGCGCTGGTCCGCCTGGAGCGCGAGCAGCAGGCGCTGCGGGCGAGCGAGGAGAGCTTCCGGCAGGCGTTCGAGTACGCGCCGAGCGGGATGGCCGTCGCCGAGATGGGCGGCGACCAGCACGGCCGGCTGCTGCGCACCAATGACGCGCTGTGCCGGCTGCTGGGCCGCCCGGCCTCCGGGATGCGGCGGCTGTCGTTCTCCGACATCTGCCACCCCGAGGACATCGGCACGCTGCTGCGCACCTCCGCCGAGGGTGGCCGGGCCGAACTCCGGCTGCAGCGCCGGGACGGCACCTACCTGTGGGTCTCGCTGCGCAACTCGGTGGTCGCCGACACCACCGACGGCCCCCGCTTCCTCCTCACCCACGTCGAGGACATCGAAGAGCGCAAGCGGCACGAGCTCCAGCTCGCGCACCGGGCCAGCCACGACTCGCTGACCGGCCTGCCCAACAGCTCCGAGCTGCGGGCCCGGCTCTCGGCCCGGCTGTGCTCCCGCCCGCCGAGCGCGCTCGCCGACGCCTACGCCTCCTCGGGCGCCGGGGCCGATCCGCGCGCCCCGCACGGCTTCGCGGGGGACGGGCCGGAGCCGTTCGACGGGCTCGACGGCTTCGAGGGGGAGAAGCCGCGGGCGGTGTCGTCCGGCGCCCCGCCCTTCGACCACCACGTCCACCTCTCGGCGCCCGCCGACGGGGTCGAGGACGACGGTGCGAAGGGGCTCGCGGTGCTCTTCTGCGACCTGGACGGCTTCAAGTCGATCAACGACCGCTTCGGGCACAACACCGGCGACGCGGTACTCATCGAGGTCGCCCGCCGGCTGACCAGCGGCGTCCGGGACGGCGACACCGTGGCCCGGCTCGGCGGCGACGAGTTCGTGGTGCTCGCCGACGGGCTCGGCACGGCCGACGCCCAGGACCTCGCGGTCCGGCTGCGGAACGCGATCATCCCGCCGATCCGGGTCGAGGGCCGGGCCGTCCGGGTCGGCGCCAGCTTCGGCATCGGCTGGGCGAGCTGCGGAATGACCGCCGAAGAGGTGCTGGAGTCGGCCGACCAGCGGATGTACATCGAGAAGCGACGGACGAAGAGCAACCGGCGGGCGGCCGGCTGAGCCGCCCCGAACGGTCGCGGCGCCGGAACCCGACCCGGTGCCGCGCATCTCACATTCGCGGTGTCCTGCCTGGGCACCGCCCGTTCACCGATCCGTAGTGATCTTGTGAACGTCGGAGACCGGCGTGGCCCGGTCCCGACGGGGTAGGCTGCGCCGATGCGGCGCGGCGGCGTCGGGTGGCCCGAAAAGGCAATGCGCACGCAGCCCCGCGAACGCGTACGGACGCGCACAGACGCGTAGAGACCGCTTGGGAGTGACACGGAATGACGGCCGGCAACAACGGCGCGGACACGCCGGAGAACGACGACCCCTTCGCCCACCTGTACCGCTCGGAGGGCGGCGAGGGCGGTTCGGGCACGTCGGGCGTCGGTGCCGCGCGGCAGCCAGGCGTCCCGCGGACCTCCTACAACCAGGTGCGCGCGGTCGGCGAGCGGCAGTACGGCACCCAGCAGGGCCAGCAGGCGTACGGCCGGCAGAACCCGAGCCCGCACTACGCGGCCCCCGAGACGCTGGCCGGCGGCGGCGCCGGCGAGCGCACCCGCCCGATATCCGCCCCGGAGCCCCGGAAGGGCCGCAACGGCCTGCTGATCGGCGCGGTCGCGGTGGTCGCGGTGGTCTGCATAGGCATCGGCGCGGCCATGCTGAACAACTCCGGCAACTCGAAGAACGACGCCGGTGGCAAGCCGGGCCCCACCGCCGCCGAGTCGGTCCAGCCCAGCGACCAGCCGTCCACCAAGCCCACCGCGGTCAACCTCCCCAAGGACGACGCGGGCGCGCTGCGCCTCGACGGCGGCGCCGCCACCGCCAAGGACGTCCCCGGTGCCCGGACCGCCAGCGGTTCGTACGTCACCAACATGAACAACCAGGGCGCGGCGGCCACTTGGACGCTCGACGTGGCGGCCGCCGGCCAGTACAAGCTCTGGGTCGGTTACGGCGTGCCCGGCAAGGACGCCAACCTCACGCTCAACGTGAACGGCCAGGCGCTGACCCGGCCGATAAGCCTCAAGAACTTCGCCGGCGCCGCCGAGGGCGCCTGGGACAAGGGCTGGACCAAGTCCTGGTCGTACGTCCAGCTCAACAAGGGCACCAACACCATCAAGCTGTCCTGCGAGAACGGCAACCAGTGCGAGGTCAACCTCGACCAGGTCTGGCTCGCCCAGCCCTGAGTCGACGGGCCTGAGGGGCGCGGTCTGAGGGCGCGGTCTGAGGGGCGTTCAGGCCGCCGTGGGACGGTCCGTCACCACCACACGCGGCAGCAGGTCTTCGTAGGTCGCCGCGTCGAACTCGCCGGCCGCGGTGGCCCGTACGGTCGCGGCGGAGAGTGCCACCGCGCGGCTCAGCCGGTCCGGCCAGGGCAGCTCCTCGACCAGTCCGGACAACAGGCCGGCCACCGCGGAGTCGCCGGCCCCGGTCGGGTTCCCGGCGTACCGGCGGGGCGGGGCGGCCTGCCAGGCGCCGTCGGCGGTCACCGCGAGCATCCCGTCCGGGCCGAGCGAGGCGGCCACCGCGTGGGCGCCGCGACGGCGGGCGTCGCGGGCGGCGCGCAGCGGTTCGGTGCTGCCGGTGAGGGCGGCCAGTTCGTCGGCGTTGGGCTTGGCGAGGTCGGGGCGGGCGGCCAGGCCGCGGCGCAGCGGTTCGCCACTGGTGTCGAGCAGCACGGGGACGCCGGCGGTGCGGGCGGCGCGGATGAGCCGGGCGTAGACGTCCACCGGGACACCGGGCGGCAGGCTGCCGCAGAGCGCCACCGCCTGTGCCTCGCCCAGCAGTTCGCGGTAGGTGCCGAGGAACGCGGCCCATTCGGTGGGGGAGACGGTCGGGCCGGGCTCGTTGAGCTGGGTGGTGTCGCCGGTGTTCCCGTCCACCACGGCGACGGTGCGGCGGGTGGCGCCGCCGACCGGGACCAGTGCGTCGGTGACGAGGGTCTCCTGGGCGAGCAGGGCGCGCAGCGCCTCGCCGGTGCCGCCGCCCGCGAAGCCGGTGGCGACCGTGCGGTGGCCGAGCGCGGCCAGTACGCGGGCGACGTTGAGGCCCTTGCCGCCGGCGCGTTCGGTGACCTCGGTGACGCGGTGGGTGGTGTGCGGGTGGAGCCGGGGGACGCGGTAGGTGATGTCCAGGGCGGCGTTCAGCGTGACCGTGAGGATCATGGACTCCCCTCCGGGAGGAGGCCGGCCGGACGGCCGTGGGTGAAGGCACCGCGTTCCGCGGTGGCATACGGACAAGTGCGCGAGCGATCATGCCATCGCGAACGGCCGTAGGCCCAGACCCGGGTCGGCCACCCTGCCCCCGGACCGGCCGCCGGGCCGGGGGCACTTCTCAGCGGTAGCTGGGGGAGGACCGGTCGGGGCGGTCAGACGCCCGGCGGGCGGAGCAGCCAGGCACCCTGCCGGAGGACGCCCACGACGTCGTATCCGGCGTCCAGCACCACCAGGTCGGCGTCCTTGCCGGGCTCCAGGGAGCCGGTCCGGTCGGCGATGCCCAGCAGCCGGGCGGGGTTGGTGGAGAGCGCTTGCACGGCCTGTTCGACGGTGAGGCCGTCGAGCGTGACGGCCCGCTTGAAGGCCCGGTCCAGGGTGAGCGTGGAGCCCGCGATGGAGCCGGCGGTGGGGCCTTCGCTGATCCGGGCGACGCCGTCCTTGACCTCGACCCGCATCGGGCCGAGCGGATACATCCCGTCGTTCATCCCGGCCGCGCCCATCGCGTCGGTGATGAAGGCGACCCGTCCGGCGCCCGCCTCGCGGAACGCCATCTGGAGGATCGCCGGGTGCAGGTGGGTGCCGTCGTTGATCAGCTCGACGGTGATCCGCTCGTCCTCCAGGAGCGCGGCGACCGGGCCGGGGGCGCGGTGGCCGAGCGGCGGCATCGCGTTGAAGAGGTGGGTGGCGACGGTCGCGCCGGCGTCGATGGCCCGGCGGGTGGCGTCGTAGGAGGAGTCGGTGTGGCCGATGGCGGCGATCACCCCGGCGTCGGCGAGCAGCCGTACGGAGTCCAGGCCGCCGGGCAGTTCGGGGGCGACGGTCATCATCGCGGCGGTGCCGCGGGCGGCGTCGACCAGTCGGCGGACCTCGGCGGGGTCGGGGTCGCGCAGCAGCTCGGGCTGGTGGGCGCCGCAGCGGTGCGGGGAGATGAACGGGCCCTCGAAGTGGATGCCGGCCAGATCGCCCTGCTGCACCAACTCGGCCAGGACGGCGGCCTGTCGGGTCAGGTCGTCCAGGTCGCCGGTGACGGTGGAGGCCACCATCGAGGTCGTGCCGTGCCGGCGGTGGGTGCCGATGACGGTCAGGCACTCCTCGGGGTCGGCGGACGAGAAGGAGCCGCCGCCCCCGCCGTGCACGTGCAGGTCGACGAAGCCGGGGACGATCAGATGCCCGCTCAGGTCGAGGACGGTCGCGGTGGCCTCGTCGAGGTCCTGGTCCTGTGCCGTGTCCGGCGACCGGCCGCGGTCCTTGTCCCGGCTGCGGACCGCGGTGATCCGGGTGCCCTCGACGGTGATCCGGCCGTTGTCCGTGACGCCGGAGGGCCGGGCGATCCGGGCGCCGGCCAGGACGGTGCGCCCGGCGTCCGAGGGCGCTCCCGCGGACTGTTGCTGTGCCATCAGGCGGTTACCTCCGTGGAGAGAAGATCCCAGGCGAGCAGTCCTGCGCCCAGGCAGCCGGCGGCGTCCCCGAGGGCCGCCGGGACGATCGTGGGGAGCTGCTGGAAGGTAACGCGCCGGCGGACCGCCTCCCGCAGCGGTGCGAACAGCGTGTCGCCGGCCTCCGCGAGCCCGCCGCCGATGATCAGCGTCCGCGGGTCGAGCAGGGTCAGCCCGGTGACCAGGCCGTCGGCGAGCGCGTCCACGGCGCCCTGCCAGACCTTCCGGGCGCGCGGGTCGCCGGACTCCACGGCCTTGGCGCAGTCGGCGGCGCCGGCCTGCGGATCGCCGCAGACCGCCGCCCAGTCGCGGCCCACCGCGGCGGCCGAGGCCAGCGTCTCCAGGCAGCCGCGCTGTCCGCAGCCGCACGCGGGGCCGCCGGGTCGGACGACGATGTGGCCGATTTCGCCGGCGCTCCCGTGGGCGCCGGCCTCGATGCCGCCGCCGATGCCGATGGCGCCGGCGATGCCGGTGCCCAGGGGCACGAACAGGAACCGGTCGGTGTCCCGGCCGGCGCCGATCCGGCCCTCGGCCAGCCCGCCGGTGCGGACGTCGTGGCCGAGCGCGACCGGGACCCCGCCGAGCCGTTCGGAGAGCAGGGCCCGCAGGGGAACGTCCCGCCAGCCGAGGTTGGCGGCGTAGACGGCGGTGCCGGTGGCCTCGTCGACGATGCCGGGGACGGCGACGCCGGCGGCCAGCGCGGTGCTGCCGAACCGCTCCCGGCCGATGTCGCGCAGCTCGGTGGCGAAGCCGAGGATCGTCTCGACGACCGCCTCGGGGCCGCGGTCACGCCCGGTGGGGAGCCGCGCCTCGTACAGGAGGGTGCCGTCCGCTCCGGCGAGAGCGGCCTTCATTCCGGTGCCGCCCACATCAAGGGCGATGACGTGTTTCACGGGGAACAGTGTCGCGCGACCTGCCAAGAAAGGTCTAGTCCACTCGCCGTGCTGATCGCCACGCGATGATCGTCAACCGGTGCCGCTGCCCGGATCCGGGCAGCGCGTACGCGTCGGTAGCCACCCTCGCTCGCCATCCCACAGGGCCCCTGACCTGCGCAAGAGGCAGGGCGATACGGAAAGCGAATAGGGGGTGGTGTAGACCTTGTGGGGGACAGTGGGGAGACTCGCTGTTCCACGTCGATCGCGGGCGATCCCCAAGACGACGGAGGGAATACCCGCAAGCACGGAATTTTCGGGATAAAAGGGCGGTAACAGCGGTGCGACGGCGGTACGTGAGCCTGGCGGCGGCGGGACTCGCCGCCACCATGACACTGACTCTTACCGGCTGCGGCAGCGGCTCCGAGGGCAACGGCGTCGCCCTCACGCTGATCGCCGCGGACTACGGCGACAGCAAGGCCAACAGCTCCCAGCACTACTGGGACGAACTCGTCCACGCCTTCGAGGAGCAGAACCCGGGCATCAAGGTCGACGTCAAGGTCTACAACTGGACCGACGTCGACAAGAAGGTCGAAGACCTCGTCAACGCCGGCAAGGCCCCCGACATGGCGCAGATCGGCGCGTACGCCGACTACGCCGCCCACGGCAAGCTCTACAGCGCCGACGACCTGCTCTCCATCCCGGTCCAGGCCGACTTCACCCCCTCCCTCGCGGAGGCCGGCGAATACCAGCGGAGGCAGTACGGGATGCCCTTCGGGGCCAGCACCCGGCGCCTCTTCTACAACAAGAAGCTGTTCACCGAGGCGGGCATCACCACCCCGCCGCAGAACTGGGCCGACATCGTCAGCGACGCCCAGGCGCTCAAGGCGCACGGCGTGAAGATCCCCTTCGCGCTGCCGCTCGGCCCGGAGGAGACCCAGGCCGAGACGCTGGAGTGGATGCTCGCCGGGGGCGGTGACTACACCGACAACATCGGTAAATACACCATCAATTCGCCCGAGAACGTCAAGACCTTCGAGTGGCTCCAGAAGGACCTCGTCGGCAAGGGCCTCACCGGCACCGACCCCGCCAAGCTCAACCGCGAGGACGCCTTCGCCGACTTCGCAAACGGCGACGTCGGCATGCTCAACGGCCACCCCACCCTGATGAAGCAGGCCGAGGCCAAGGGCGTCGACTACGGCACCGTCGAACTCCCCGGCACCACCGGCAAGGCCAAGGCCACCATGGGCGTCGCCGACTGGATGATGGCGTTCAAGCAGAACGGCCACCCCACCGAGGTCGGCAAGTTCCTGGACTTCGTCTACAGCCAGAAGAACGTCCTGAAGTTCTCCGCCGACTACAACCTGCTGCCGGTCACCACCTCCGCCTCCCAGGCGATGCTCGCCGACGACAAGTTCGGCAAGCTGCACGGCTTCCTCACCCAGCTGCCCAACGCCCACTTCTACCCGTCCGACAAGACGTCCTGGCCGCTGGTCTCCAAGACCATCAAGTCCCGGATGGGCGCCACGGTCGGCCCGCAGGGCAACCCCTCCGCGACCCTCACCGACATCCAGAACACCGCAGACACCGCCGACAACACCGGCGAATAGCGTCGCCCGCGGGCCCGGTGGACCACCCCGGGCCCGCCCCGGCAACGCCCCGCGCAGTGGGCTTATCGTGGGATCGTGACGACGGACGGCGGAGTGGAATGACGGACGGCACCGGAGAGGGCACACCGCGCGGGCTCTCCGCCCGCGACGAGGCGGTGCTCGCCGTCGAACGCCGCTCCTGGTCCGGCCCCGGCGCCAAGGAACGCGCCATCCGCGAACAGCTCGGCATCTCCCCGACCCGCTACTACCAACTCCTCAACGCCCTGCTCGACGACCCCCGCGCGCTCGAACACGACCCGGGAACCGTCAACCGGCTGCGCCGCGTACGGGACGCCCGGCGCGCCCGGCGCTGAATCCATCCGGCCCGCCCGCCCGCCGCCCGACCTCCGCCCCCAGACGACGGCGCTGCGCGCCGACCCGCCCGCCCGAGGCCCGCGCCCCACCTCTCTGGCCCGCACCCCCGCCGCCCCGCTGCGCGCCACCCCGCCCGCCCGTCGCCCGACCTCCGCCCCCAGATGACGGCGCTGCGCGCCGACCCGCCGTTGGGATGCGCCCGTACACCCGGCGTGCGCCCGTGTCCCGCCGGTAGGGTCGGCGTCATGGGCACCCCGAACGCCGCGCCATCTTCCGAACCGGCACCGGACCCCGTGCCGGCGCCGCCCGCCGTCCCGACTCCGGACACCCCTGCCGGCCGCGAGGGCCTCGCCGCCCTGCTGGCCCACCCCGAACGCGCCGTCGTCGCCCTCGACTTCGACGGCACACTCGCCGACATCGTCCCCGACCCCGCCAAGGCCCGCGCCCACCCCGGCGCCCGCGCGGCCCTCGCCCGCCTCGCCCCGCACCTGCGCGCCCTCGCCGTGATCACCGGCCGCCCGGCCGGGGTCGCGGTCCGCCTCGGCGGCTTCGACGCGCTGCCGGGCCTTCCCCGCCTCGTCGTCCTCGGCCACTACGGCGCCGAACGCTGGGACGCCGCGACCGGCGCCCTGCACGCGCCCGCCCCGCATCCGGGCATCGCCGCCATACAGGCCGAACTCCCCGGCGTACTGGACCGCTCCGGGGTCTGGCGCGGCACCTGGGTCGAGACCGCCGTCGAGCGCAAGGGCGGCCGCGCCATCGCCGTGCACACCCGCCGCGCCGCCGACCCGCAGGGCGCCTTCGAGCAACTGCGGGAACCACTCACCGCACTCGCCGAACGCCACGGCCTGATCGTCGAACCGGGCCGGCTGGTGCTGGAGCTGCGCCCGCCCGGTATGGACAAGGGCGTCGCGCTCGCCGAATGGGTCGAGGAGACCGGGGCCGCCGCCGTCCTCTACGCCGGCGACGACCTCGGCGACCTCGCCGCCTTCGCCGCCGTCGAGAAGCTGCGCTCCGACGGGACCGGCGGCGTCCTGGTGTGCAGCGGCAGCAGCGAGGTCACCGAACTCGCCGACCGCGCCGACCTGGTCGTCGACGGCCCGACGGGCGTGGTGGCCCTGCTCAACGCCCTCGCGGACCGGATCGAGCACCTACCGGAGGCGACGGAGCGGAACGCCGCGGGTGGGACCGAGGAGGACCCGCCCGGGGACGGCCCGGCCGAGGATGGCCCGGCTACTCCTTGAGGCCCAGTGAGGACAGCGCCGTCGTCCAGTCGTGTGCGATGGCCTGCTGCGCCTTCGCCAGGTCGGCCTTGCCGGAGCAGATGGCGGCCTTGAGCTTGTTCTCCACGCCGTCCTTGGGGTTGTTGGGCCCGGCGCCCGGCTTGTGCCCCGGGGACGGCGGTTCGACCCAGAGGTTGCGCGGATCGTTGGGGTCGCCGCCCAGCTGGAGGCTGATGAGGTGGTCGTACTCGGCGTCGTGCAACGGGCCGGTGTAGCCGTACGACTTGGCGTTGGCGGTCTTCTCCCGGCCGGTGATGCTCACCGGCGGCCGGATGCCCTTGGTGTACCCGCTCTGGCAGATCGTGGTCTTCAGCGTCTGCGGGGTGACCTTGGGATTGGTGGCCCCGGGGGTGCACTTGGGGTCGGGCAGTGGCTGTTTGTCCGCGGTGTAGTGGACGTGGCAGGAGCCGGGGGCGGGCTGCTGCTGCACCGTGTACGCCGACTGCGGGCCGGGACCGACGGGTATCGACCCGGACGTTCCGGACGGCGCGGACGCGGAGGCGGACGCCGAACCGGACGATGACGCGCCGCTCTTGGGGTCGGCGCCCCCCTTCCCCGACGAACAGCCGGCGACCGTGGTCGCCAGGACGGCGACGGCCGCAACCGCGGCCCATCGTGCGGAATGTGACCGTGCGCTGATTGGCATGGAAAAGAACTACCCCACTCCGGCCCGCCGCAGCCACGGAACCGCGGCGCGGGGGAGCACCGGGGAGCACCGAAGGGGCGGACGAAGGGCCCGCCGGCCTGCCGGGAGGACGACGGGAGGACGACGGCCGGACCGGGGACGGTCCGGTGGATCAGGATCGGACGGGCCCTAGCGCCCCCGTCGGAACCGTTCGCCGACCTCGCCCTGGTCGGTCTCCCACCAGGGACGCGTCACCTCCGGCTCCGGAACCGCCGCCGCAGGTGTCGTCGCAGCCGGTGCCGCCGGTGCCGCCGGTGCCCCCGGCGTCGACGCCGCCGACTGCGCCGCTGCCGGTGCCGCCGCGGCCACCGTCATCTCCCGGTCCAGCCGGGCGTCCAGCGCCCGCGTCTTCCGCCGCTCGTCCCGCACCCACTCCGCGAACACCGCGATCAGGAACGGCAGTCCGACCAGCTCGGCGATGGTCAGCATCAGTCCGCCGCCGATCATCTGGTCCTGCTGGAGGCTCGGGTCCCACGGCCGGTGCTGGGACGCGTACCAGCCGCCCGCGATCAGCGTCCCGCTGGTCATCACCACGATCCCGGGCACCGCGTCCACCAACCCGTCCAACAGGACCAGCAGCGCCCGCACCGGATGGCTGCACCACGACGGCAGCAACTCCTCCCGGGTGAGCATCGGCAGCACGAAAAGACTGCCGACGACCAGCAGTTGCAGATACATCAGCTCGTGCAGCGGACCGTGCCGCAGCGCCGTCGGAAAGTACGGCGTGAAGTAGATCGCCAGCTCCGAGGAGAGCACCAGCACCGTACTGACCAGCGGGAACGTCAAGAAGCGGACGAGCCGGCCGGAGACCGCCGCGCGCATCCAACGGGCCGCCCGCCGCTCCGCCGGCAGCGCCTTGAGGGCCAGCGCCAGCGGGTCGCCCAGCGCCAGCCCCAGCGGCGCGATCAGGTCCAGCACGATGTTCTGCACCGCGGCCGGCCAGAACAGCTCGTGGTCGTAGACCGCCAGGCCCGACATCGTCGCCACCACGATGGCGCCCAGCCCCAGGCCGGCGAACGCCACCGCCCGGGCCACCGGCCAGCGCTCCCCGCGCCGTGCCAGCCGCATCACGCCCCAGGCGTAGAGGACGCCCAGGACGAGAATCAGGACCAGCGCGTACGGGTCGAGCCGCCAGCTGTCGAGGAGGCGCGCGGCGGTCAGCTCCGGCAGACCGGACGCGACGGTCGTCGAAGCAAGCGTTGTCACTGTCACGGCCCACCACGCTAGCCCCGCCCGCTGACGATCTACCGGCGGGGCACCCTTCCCCGAGCTCTCAAGGAGCAGCGGGACCGCTCGCGGCCGGTCATTCGCGCAGGGCCCGCAGCTGCTCCAGGAACCACCGGGCGGGCGGCAGCGCGGTCGCCGCCGTGGCCAGCCGGGCGGTCCGGGCGGCCCGCTCCTCGGCCGGCATGGTCAGCGCGGTGTGCAGCGCCTCGGCGGTCTGCCCGACGTCGTAGGGATTGACCGTCAGCGCGTCCGCGCCGAGCTCCTCCCACGCGCCGGCCTCCCGGGAGAGGACCAGCGCGCACCCCGCGTCGGAGACCACCGGCACCTCCTTCGCGACGAGGTTCATCCCGTCCCGGATCGGGTTGACCAGCGCCACGTCGGCGAGCCGGTACGCGGCCAGCGACCGCGCGAAGTCGTCCTTGACGTGCAGCACGACCGGCTGCCAGGTGGCCGTCCCGTATTCCGCGTTGATCTCCTCGGCGAGCCTGCCGACCTGCGCGGTGTAGTCGCGGTAGACGGGCAGGTCCTGCCGCGAGGGGTAGGCGAACGCCAGGTGCACCACCCGCTCGCGCCACTCCGGCCGGTCGGCCAGCAACCGCCGGAAGGCCAGCAGCCCGCGCACGATGTTCTTGGACAGCTCCGTCCGGTCCACCCGGACGACGGTCTTCCGGTCGGTGCCGCCGATCTGCTCGCGCAGCGCCGCCATTCGCTCCTCCACGTCGGGCCGCCGCGACCGCTCCCGCAGGAACTCCGCGTCCGCCCCCAGCCCGTGGACCCCGATCCGGGTCCGGTGCGCCTTGCGGTCCGGCGGCACCGCGACCACGCTGGGCGCCTCGTGCCGCGGCCAGTGCGCCGTGCAGTCCGGCCCCAGCGCCCGCTCGCAACACGCCGCGAACGCCCGCGCCCACCGCTGGGTCAGGAAATTCGCCCGGTCGGCGCCGAGGATGCCCAGCACCAGCTGCTGTTGGATGTCGTCCGGCAGCATCGCGAAGTACTCCGGCGGCGCCCACGGAGTGTGCGAGAAGTGCGCGATCCGGACGTCCGGCCGCACCTCGCGCAGCATCCCCGGCACCAGTGCCAGGTGGTAGTCCTGCACCAGCACCGACGCGCCGGGACTCGCGGAGTCCGCCAGCGCGCTGGCGAACGCCGCGTTGTACGCCTCGTAGGCCGCCCACTGGCCCCGGAAATCCGCGTCGAAGACCGGCTCCAGCGGCGTCTGGTACAGCATGTGGTGAACGAACCACAGCACGGAGTTGGCGACGCCGTTGTAGGCCGCGGCGTGCACATCCGCCGGGATGTCCAACATCCGGACGCGCTGTCCACCGGTGTCCGCGGCGTCCAGCAGCCCGCCGGTCCGCCGCACCGCCTCCCGGTCACCGTCACCGAGCGCCGCACACACCCACACCGCATCCGTCTCGGGCCCGATCGCCGAGAGCCCGGACACGAGCCCCCCGCCGCCGCGCTTGGCGGTCAGCTCACCGCCCGCCCCCACGGCGTACGAGACCGGACCGCGGTTGGACGCGACGAGGACCTCGGCACCTGGCTGGACCGCACTGCGCTCGGAGACCATGTCGCGACATTAACCCGCAGGGGATCCGCGCAAACGTACGGATCGCCCCTCAGGCCGCCCGCCGTTCCGCGTACTCCGGTATTCCGGCCATCGGCGGCCGCTCCTCGGTGTCCACCTCCGTCGTCCGCGGCACGAAGCCGTTCTCCCCGCGGTCGAACTGGGTCAGCCGGGGCCGCACCAAGTGGCCGCGGGCCAGCCGGAGTTGAGCGGTGCGGTAGATCGCGGCGGCCATCCGGCCGAGCGCCTGGCCGCCCTGGTGGCGGTGCTTGCGCACCCCTACGTCCACCTGGGCGAGCGCGTCCAGTCCGACCGTGTGCAGGGCGTCCACCAGCAGCCCCAGTTCCACCCCGTAACCGACCGGGAACGGCAGCCGCTCCAGCAGCGAGCGACGGGCCGCGTACTCCCCCCCGAGCGGCTGCACGAACCCGGCCAGCTGCGGCCAGTGGAGGTTGAGCAGCGGCCGGGCGACCAGCTCGGTGACCCGGCCGCCCTGCTCGCCCCGGCCGGCCGCGGGCACCCGGCCCTCCCCGGTCTCCAGCGGCCGGTCGTACATCGCCTTGACGAAGTGGATCTCCGGATCGGTCAGCAGCGGCCCGACGATCCCCGAGACGAAGGTGGACGAGAATTCCCGCAGATCGGCGTCGACGAAACAGATGATGTCGCCGCCGGTCACCAGCAGTGAGCGCCACAGCACCTCGCCCTTGCCGGGCAGCGCCGGAATCCGGGGCAGCACACTGTCCCGGTGGACGACCCGGGCACCGGCCGCCGCGGCGACCTCGGCGGTACGGTCGGTGGAGCCCGAGTCCAGCACCACCAGCTCGTCGACCAGCGGCACCTCCTCGGTCATGAGGTCGGCACGGATCGCCGCGACGATCGCGCCGACCGTCGCCTCCTCATCGAGCGCGGGCAGCACCACGCTGACCGTCCGGCCCGATTGCCGCTTGGCCTCCACCAGCCGCTCCAACGGGCGGTCCGCGGCGGACCAGGAGCGGCCGGCCAGCCAGCGCTCCACTTCTTCCAGCACGTCTACGACTCTCCTCGGTGGCCCCCGAACGGAAGCCCGTTATGTGATCCATCTCGCGGACCGGACGACTATCTCAACGGCGAGTGCCTTCGGTTACAGTCTTGAACAACGCGGATGACCCTCGCATGTCGGGGTCGCCGCGCAACAAACGCCTGGGTTTCGACCCAGCGCCATACCGCTCATCCAGAGGGGCAGAGGGATACGGCCCGTTGAAGCCCCGGCAACCCTCCAGCCGGTCTCCGCCGCAAGTCAGCACAGTGCGCGCGCGAGGCTCCCGGCTAGGGAAGGTGCCAAATCCGTCTCACGGCGAGATGCGTCGTGAGGAAGATGAGGAGAAAGGGCCTCGCCTCCATGGCTGTGCAAGTCACCGAATCCGCTCCCGCTGTCTCCCTCGGCCCCGCCGTCGCGCTGTCCTGTCGCGAATGCGGACAGCGCTTTTCGCTCGGCCCGATCTTCGCGTGCCAGGAGTGTTTCGGCCCGCTGGAAGTCGCCTACGAGCTCCCCGGCGGCGACCCCGAGGAACTGAAGAAGCGGATCGAGGCCGGACCCGCCAACATCTGGCGCTACGCCCCGCTGCTGCCCGTCCCCGCCGACGTGGCCGACAAGCCCAACCTCAACCCCGGCTTCACCAAGCTCGTCAAGGCCGACCGGCTCGCCGCCGAGCTGGGCGTCACCGGCGGCCTGTACGTCAAGGACGACTCCGGCAACCCCACCCACTCCTTCAAGGACCGGGTCGTCGCGATCGCCGTCGAGGCCGCCCGCGCCTTCGGCTTCACCACCCTGTCCTGCTCCTCGACCGGCAACCTGGCCGGTGCGGTCGGCGCCGCGGCGCGTCGCGCGGGCCTCAAGTCCTGCGTCTTCATCCCGCACGACCTGGAGCCCGGCAAGGTCGTGATGGCCGCGGTCTACGGCGGTGACCTGGTCGCCATCGAGGGCAACTACGACGACGTGAACCGCTTCTGCTCCGAGCTCATCGGCGACCCGCTGGGCGAGGGCTGGGGCTTCGTCAACGTCAACCTCCGCCCCTACTACGGCGAGGGCTCCAAGACGCTGGCGTACGAGATCTGCGAGCAGTTGGGCTGGCAGCTGCCGGACCAGCTCGTCATCCCGATCGCGTCCGGCTCCCAGCTCACCAAGATCGACAAGGGGCTGAAGGAGCTGATCGCCCTCGGTCTGGTCGAGGACAAGCCGTACAAGATCTTCGGCGCCCAGGCCGAGGGCTGCTCTCCGGTGTCCGTGGCCTTCAAGGCCGGACACGAGGTCGTCAAGCCGCAGAAGCCGAACACCATCGCCAAGTCGCTGGCGATCGGCAACCCGGCGGACGGCCCGTACGTACTCGACATCGCGCGGCGCACCGGCGGTGCGGTCGAGGACGTCACCGACCCGCAGATCGTGGACGCGATCAAGCTGCTGGCCCGTACGGAGGGAATCTTCGCGGAGACCGCGGGCGGCGTGACCGTCGGCGTGACCAGGAAGCTCATCGAGAACGGCATCCTGGACCCGTCGCTGACCACCGTCGTGCTGAACACCGGTGACGGCCTCAAGACCCTCGACGCCGTCGCCGCCGGGCCCTCCGCCACCATCCGGCCGAACCTGGACGCGTTCCGTGCGGCCGGCCTGGCCGGCTGAGTCGGCCCTCCGCCCGCCCCGATTCCGCACCCGTACTTCCCTGGAAGGCAGAACCATGAGCGTCAAGGTCCGCATCCCCACCATCCTGCGCACGTACACCGGAGGCGAGGCCGAGGTGGCCGCCGAGGGCGCGACCCTCTCCGAGGTCATCGCCGACCTGGAGAAGAACCACCAGGGCATCGCGGCCCGGGTGCTCGACGACGCGGGCAAGCTGCGCCGCTTCGTGAACGTCTACGTCAACGACGACGACGTCCGCTTCGAGCAGGGCCTTGCGACACCGACCCCGGACGGTGCGGGCGTCTCGATCATTCCGGCAGTGGCGGGCGGTTGCTGACCCGGTAGCCGACGCTGACGCGCCCGCCGGCGCCGGTGTTGAACGCGCCGATCGAAATTGCGCCAACTCTTTGCCGGTAGTGACCGGAAATTGCCCCGTCCGTACTAAACGGACGGGGCAATTCCGTGTTGTGAAAGGGGATACCATTGGGGCGATCCCCCTCCGGTTATCTCCGCGTGCATGCCGAACGCATATGAGATCGCGGGGACTTGTGCGCAAGTTGTGTGCGCGTTTTGTCGTTTGCGCGGCTTATTCCTGGCCCGACTTGGCCTGAGATAACGGCATTTGAGTACATACAGCCGATTCCCTGGCGCCAGAATTCTCGTCCGATTGACCTGTTGCGCTGGGCATTGGTCCAGATACATTCAGCGGCGGTCGACGCGTTCCGGCGCACATCCCACGGACCATTTCCGGCGGGGTGAGGTCTGACCCGGGTCCGCGGAGTGCGGTCCTGCGCAAGGGCCAGTAATAGGGGAGTTAGGCATGGCTCAGGGCACCGTCAAGTGGTTCAACGCGGAGAAGGGGTACGGCTTCATCGCGGTCGACGGTGGTGCGGATGTTTTCGTCCACTACAGCGCGATCCAGATGGACGGGTACCGCACCCTTGAGGAGGGTCAGCGAGTCGAGTTCGAGATCTCGCAGGGCCAGAAGGGGCCACAGGCGGACATGGTCCGGGTCGCCGCCTGAGGCGGCGACCGACTGCATCGTTGGAAGAAGGCCCGCATCCCCGAGTACGGGGTTGCGGGCCTTCTGTCGTTCCCGGACGGCATAGGCGCCCCACCGCTTCCGGGCGTCGCGGGCGCCTTGCCGTTCTCGGGCGTCTCGGGTGTCACGGGCGCCTCACGGGGGTGGTACGCGGGCGCGCGCGGGCGGTGGTAGCTGTCTCGGAGGCGGGGCCCGGTCGTCTCGCGGACGGGGGTCCGACCGTCTCACGGACGAGGGGTCCGACCGCCAAGCGCTTGCACTCGATGGGTGCGAGTGCTAATCATTGCGTTAGCACTCTCCCAGTGAGAGTGCTGAATGTGGACCGGGTCGGTGAGGCCCGCACGCCAGGTGGGGCAAGGAACCACACGGTATGCAGGCCGTCCGTCGCGGGCGCCAACACGGTCCGATATTTCCTCCCCCAAGCTCTCGGCTTCGTTCGGGCAGGGGGACCCCCATCAGTCCGGAGGGACCACTTCACATGGCCAAGATCATCGCGTTCGACGAGGAGGCGCGGCGCGGCCTTGAGCGCGGTATGAACCAGCTCGCCGACGCCGTCAAGGTCACCCTCGGCCCCAAGGGCCGCAACGTCGTCCTTGAGAAGAAGTGGGGCGCCCCCACGATCACCAACGATGGTGTTTCCATCGCCAAGGAGATCGAGCTGGAGGACCCGTACGAGAAGATCGGCGCCGAGCTGGTCAAGGAGGTCGCGAAGAAGACGGACGACGTCGCCGGTGACGGCACGACGACCGCGACCGTCCTGGCCCAGGCGCTGGTCCGCGAGGGCCTGCGCAACGTCGCCGCCGGCGCCAACCCGATGGCCCTGAAGCGCGGCATCGAGAAGGCCGTCGAGGCCGTCTCCGGTGCGCTGCTCGACCAGGCCAAGGAGATCGAGACCAAGGAGCAGATCGCCTCCACCGCGTCCATCTCCGCCGCCGACCCGCAGATCGGCGAGCTGATCGCCGAGGCGATGGACAAGGTCGGCAAGGAAGGCGTCATCACCGTCGAGGAGTCCCAGACCTTCGGTCTGGAGCTGGAACTCACCGAGGGTATGCGCTTCGACAAGGGCTACATCTCGGCGTACTTCGCGACCGACATGGAGCGCATGGAGGCGGCGCTTGAGGACCCGTACATCCTCATCGTCAACTCCAAGATCGGCAACGTGAAGGACCTGCTGCCTCTCCTGGAGAAGGTCATGCAGTCCGGCAAGCCGCTGCTGATCATCGCCGAGGACGTCGAGGGCGAGGCCCTGTCGACCCTGGTCGTCAACAAGATCCGCGGCACCTTCAAGTCCGTCGCGGTCAAGGCGCCCGGCTTCGGTGACCGCCGCAAGGCCATGCTCGGCGACATCGCCATCCTCACCGGTGGCACCGTCATCTCCGAGGAGGTCGGCCTCAAGCTGGAGAACGCCGGTCTCGACCTGCTCGGCCGCGCCCGCAAGGTCGTCATCACCAAGGACGAGACCACCATCGTCGACGGTGCCGGTGACAGCGAGCAGGTTCAGGGCCGGGTCAACCAGATCCGCGCCGAGATCGAGAACAGCGACTCGGACTACGACCGCGAGAAGCTCCAGGAGCGCCTCGCGAAGCTGGCCGGCGGCGTGGCCGTCATCAAGGCCGGCGCCGCGACCGAGGTCGAGCTCAAGGAGCGCAAGCACCGCATCGAGGACGCCGTTCGCAACGCGAAGGCGGCCGTCGAGGAGGGCATCGTCGCCGGTGGTGGCGTGGCCCTGCTCCAGGCTTCCTCGGTCTTCGAGAAGCTGGAGCTGGACGGCGACGAGGCCACCGGTGCCGCCGCCGTGAAGCTGGCCCTGGAGGCCCCGCTCAAGCAGATCTCCGTGAACGCCGGCCTTGAGGGTGGCGTCATCGTGGAGAAGGTGCGCAACCTGACTCCGGGTCACGGCCTGAACGCCGCGACCGGCGAGTACGTCGACATGATCGGCGAGGGCATCATCGACCCCGCCAAGGTCACGCGCTCCGCGCTGCAGAACGCCGCCTCCATCGCGGCGCTGTTCCTCACCACCGAGGCCGTCATCGCCGACAAGCCGGAGAAGGCCGCTGCGGCCGCTCCGGGCGGCATGCCGGGCGGTGACATGGACTTCTGATCCGCCGCGGCTCCGGCCGCTGGTCGATCAACGTCCGCTCGTTCGCCGGGGCGGTACCTCCTCTCCCAGGGGGTACCGCCCCGGCGGCGTTTTCTCTCCGGACCCTCCGCCTTATGCGGCTATGGGGCTGCGGCCGGCGGTGGGGCCCTTGTTACGGCCGGTGTTACGGCAGGCGGTCGAGGAGCCAGGTGGACAGCTCTTCGGTGATCAGGGTGTGCTCCTCGTTCCGCGCGGCCAGGACGAAGTCGTCCAGGGGGCTCTCGTCCGGGTCGAGTTCGTCGATCGGGCGGTAGAGGTCGGCGTGGTTGCTCGGCTCCCGTACGGCGACCGCGCTGACCGCCGGGACGAAGCAGTGCTCCCGGATCGGGTTCTCCACGGCGAACCCCAGGATGGGCGCCAACTTGTTGAGCTCGTCGGCGAGGATGCCGAAGCCGTCGAGGGTGCCTCGGGGGCGTGGCCGCCTGGGCGGCCGGGGCGCCGACGAACACCACCGAGCCGACCACCGCCGCGCAGGCCACCGCCGCGCTGATGCGGCGGCCGCCCCTCCCGTGCCCCCCTGTGCCCGTTGCGCCAATGCGTGGTGCTCTGTGTCTGGACCATTGCTGTGGTTCCTCCCCGCGGATCAGATGCCGGGGCGAAGCCGTTGTGGTTCGCATCCGTATCCCGGCGAGGCAATGACAACGGGTCCGTCACTCTCCGCACCAGGTTGTATGTGGACAGTCATGATCGCCGCTATACGGGAGCGTGATCGGTGATCGATCGAGAATGATGCGTTGCTCGCGCGAACGTATGTTCCCTTGATCGAGAACGGTCGGAAAGCGGTCGCCCGGCGATCGTCCGATACCCCGACGGAACCCCAAACCCGATGCCGTAATTGGCTGGATCATGTGATCAGGGGATTGGCTGGGCCTGACGGGTGAAGGCTCGGCGCGCCTCCGACCGGCGCGCCAATGGGGAGGGCTTTGCCGGGGAGAACCTTCGCACTAGGCCCCCGCCCCCACCCGGAACAGGACCCGCCCGTGCCGAACGTCCCGAACCCCACGCGGACCGGTGCCCGCACCGTCTACGAGCCCGTGGTCACCCCCACCACCCGCTACGCCGGCCGGGAGGCGACGGCGGCCTTCCTCTTCGCCGTCGCCGCCCTGCTCTACAACTGGTGGCTGCTGGAATTCCGCCTCCGCACCGGCCTCGACCCCCGCCACTCCTACGTCAGCGAGCTCTACGCCGCCGACCAGCCGCTGCGCCACCTCTTCGGCGGCCTGGAGAGCGGCTGCGCGCTCCTGGTCATCACCGGCGCCCTACTGGCACGCAGTACGCCCGCCGGCCACGGGCGCTGGGCCCGCACCGGCTGGCTCGCGCTGGTCGGCCTCGGCCTCTCCTCGCTGGCCGACGTCATCCTCCCCATGACCTGCGCCCCCTCGGTGGAGCCCGGCTGCGTGGCGGTCCATCCCTGGCACACCGCCACCAGCGCCTTCGCCCACTTCTTCCTGTTCGCCTCGATGGCGACCCTCAGCCGCGCCGCCGCCGTACAGCGTCCGCCCATGCCACTGGTCCGCCGCTGGGGCCCGCGCGTCCTGGCCGTGGCCATGCCCGCCGCGATCCTGACCGTCGGCCCGCTCATCGGCCACCCCGGCTGGCACGGCGTCCCGCAGCGCGTGCACCTGACGCTGGTGGGCGTGTGGTTCGCCCTGTTGGCCTGCGAGTTGGGCCGCTCGGCCCGCCGGCGGCGACGCTGGGCCGGCCACTGGGACGGCCCGTGGGAGCGGTACGTGGAAGGACTCAGGCGTGTATGGCGGACCGAACCTGCCGGGCGCGGGAACGGACCCGCTCCGGAGCGAGCTGGTCCGGAGCAGGCCGGTCCGGAGCAGGCCGGTCCGGGGCAGGCTGGTTCGGAGCGAGCCGGTCCGGAGTCACTCGGTCCGGAGTGAGTCGGTCTGGAGTAACTCGGTCTGGAGTGAGTCGGTCTGGGGTGAGCGGGGTCGGACCGTGGGCCGGTGGGGTCCCGCCGGTCCTGTTGATCCCGTTGATTCTGTTGGTTCCGTTGGGTTCGCCGATCCCGTTGGGTTCGTCGGTCTCGGCGGTTTCGTCCCGGCAGGAGCGGCAGATGCCGCCGGGGAGTGCCGTGGGGCGTCCCGGCGCGCGGCAGACGGTGCACTCCATGATGCGGAGCGGTGTGGCGGGCGGCGGTGTGACGGCCGGTGCGGCGGGGACCTGGGTGATGACGGGTGGCAACTTGGCTGTCAGCCGGGACAGGGTGAACCGGGCCGGGTGGTGGACGGGGGTGGGCAGCCCGGCCGTCAACGCGGTGAGGACCTGGTCCGGTGACGCGCCCCTGGCCAGCCATTCCGCGACGTGCGGTGCCAGTGAGGTGCAGTCGGCCGCCGAGAGCGTCAGGCGGGGTTCGATCCGGCCGAGGCCCGCGAGGAGGGCGTAGGCGGGGCTGGGCGGACGGGAGGGGGTGGGATGCGCTGGTCGGTGCTCGTCCGCTTCGGCCTGCGGCACGTTCCCGGCGGGTAAGGCCGCCCACCAGGAGTCGTCCCGTGCCGTACGGGAGAAGTACGTCCGCGTCACCCACTGCGGGCTGCCACCGCTGCCGATGAACGTCTCGGTGAACCGCCGCAGATGACCGGCCTCCGATAGCCGACGCAGGGCGGTGCGGAGGGCGCACTGCCCGTAGTCCGGCAAGACCCTGGCCAGCGTCTTCACCGAGACGTCGGCCCCTTCGGGGAGCCGGTCTAGGTACGCGGCGATGGACGCCTCGCGGCGGGGGAGGTGAGCGAAGTCGGTGGCGCGGCGGGGGTGTTGGTCCGGGGCGCTGCGTTTGCCGAAACCTGGTTTGGCGCGGGGGTGGGGGGCTGCGTATGAGGCCGCGGGAAGGCTAGAGTTTTCGTCAGCCACGAGATCGGGATTCCTCTTGCGTCGATCTTGATGGTGAGACCCCGGCGTGGTGTTGGTAGCACCTGCCGGGGTTGTTTTGTTGCTGCGCACGCTAGACGGGCGGGACGCTGCGTGGCAAGCCCGCTACGGAACGTCATCCGGCCTGGTGTGCGCGGGAGTTGGGGTGCGGGGGAGGGTGGGTGGGTACTGGTCCGTCCGCCCGTTCCTTGGAAAGAGGGCTCGGATTACGAGGCTTGAGCCCCGGGGGTTGGCCCGGGGCTCCGAGGTCGGCTGGAGTTGGTCAGCTCGCCTTGATGCCGTCGATGAACGCGGATCATGCCGCCGCCCGAAACACGAGCGCCGGGCCGTGGGGGGCCTTGGAGTCGCGAACGGGGACGACGCCGGCGTGGCCGTCGGAGAATTCCAGGCAGTTGTCGCCGTCGCCGCCACTGTGGGACGACTTGCGCCAGGTGGCCACCTCGACGCAGTTGCCTCCACTGCCTCCGCTGTAGGTGCGCTTGTGGGGGCGGCTGCTTACCCGATTCCTTCGAGAGCGGTGTTCCGGGCGTCCGGGTCCGGTCGCCGGGGGGTGTCGGGGGGTGCCGCGTCGGCTTCGCCTTCCTGTTTCGCGTGCGGTGCCTCGGGGGTCGCGTTCAGAACCGCGCGTTGCTGCTTGCTGAGGCCGAAGAGGTAGGTGGCGGCGAAGCCGACCGCGTAGCCGATGAGGAGACCGAGGGCGTAGACGATGACCGTCGTGCCGAGCGAGTGATTGCCCTTGACCAGGGGGAAGAGGGCCCAGCCGGAGGGGCCGATGGCGGTGGAGCCGACGGCGTCGCCGAGTTGGTTGAACAGGCCGACGAAGCCCCCGCCGAACGCGCCGCCGACGCAGGCGGTGGCGAAGGGGCGGCCGAGGGGGAGGGAGACGCCGTAGATCAGGGGCTCGCCGACACCCAGGAAGCCCGCGGGGAGGGCGGAACGGATCGTCGTGCGGATCGGGCGGTTGCGGGGGAGGCGGAGGTAGACGGCGAGGGCGGCGCCGACCTGGCCCGCGCCGGCCATGGCGAGGATCGGGAGGAGGGTCGTATAGCCCTGCTGTTGGATCAGGGTGGTGTGGATGGGGATGAGGGCCTGGTGGAGGCCCAGCATGACGAGGGGAAGGAAGAGGCCGCCGAGGAGGAAGCCGGCGAGGGCGCCGCCGTGGGCGAGCAGCCAGTCGGCGGTGGTGCCGATGGCGGTGGAGACCTCACCGGCGACGTACATCAGGCCGAAGACGGTGACCAGGCCGGTGAGCAGAACGGTGAGGGTGGGCGTGAGGAGGACGTCCAGGGCCTCGGGGATGCGTCTGCGGAGCTGTTTCTCCAACTGGGCGGCGAGGAGGGCGGCGGCGAGGGCGCCGAGGACGCCGCCCTGCCCGGGGGCGAGCTTCTGGCCGAAGGCGGTGACGTTGGCGATGCCGGGGAAGACGATCACCGCGGCGACCGCGCCGCCGAGGACAGGGGTGCCGCCGAACTCCTTCGCGGTGTTGTAGCCGACGAAGACCGCGATCAGGGACATGAAGCCGGAGGCGATGGCGGTCAGGACGGGGATCAGAGAGGGGAGCCAACCGGCGTTGGTCAGCAGGCCGTTGAGGCCGGCGATGATGCCGCAGCCGATCAGGGCGGGGATGAGCGGCACGAAGATGTTGGCGATGCGGCGGAGGAAGAGTTTGACGGGGGTGGCGTTGCGGGCCTTTTGGCGGGCCTTGAGGGCGGCGCCTTGGGAGGCAAGGTCGCCGGCGGTGGTGGCTGCGGGGGTGGTGATGTCTGTTGGGGGCGGGGCGTCTGTCGGGGGTGGGGCGTCTGTTGCAGTGTCTGTTGGGGTGGCAGTGACTGTTGGGGTGGTGCTGTGGGGGCGGGGGTGGTGGGGGGCGGCTTTTGAGGGGGCCGCTGGGGCGCCGCTTTCTTCCTTTTTACGGCAACGATTACGGAGAGTGATTTGTTCCTGCGGAGCGTTATCGGAGTTGCCGGTCTCGGCTGTCAGGCGTTCGAACTCGGGGGTGACTCGGGCGACCGTGCCGGGGCCCAGGACGATCTGGTAGGTGTCGTCCTCCACCACGCCCAGGACGGCGGGGAGTGCCTTGAGGGCGTCGTCCTGGACGAGGGTGCGGTCCTGGATGCCCAGGCGGAGGCGGGTCATGCAGTGGGCGACGGAGGTGACGTTGTTGGCGCCGCCGACGAGAGGGAGGAGCGCGGCGGCGATGGCGCGGTTCTTGTCTTCGGTCATGTGTGGCGCCTTGCTGTCGGATGGCTGACGGTGGGTCAGGTCGTATGGGCGTGACCGGTGGTGGACTGGAGGGCGGTGCGGAGGTGGCCCTTGGAGGCGTTGAGGAGGCGGGTGGCTTCGTGACCGTCCACGCCGCCGAGCAGGACGAGGATGGCGTTCTTCACCTCACCGTCGGTTTCGGTGAGGGCGGCCTCGATCTCCAGGTCGGAGGCCCCGGTGGCGAGCGCGACGATGCGGCGCGAGCGGGCCCGTAGTTTGTCGTTGGAGGCTCGGACGTCGACCATCAGATTCCCGAAGGTCTTGCCCAGCCGGATCATGGTGATCGTCGAGATCATGTTGAGGACGAGCTTCTGGGCGGTGCCTGCCTTGAGGCGGGTGGAGCCGGTGATCAGCTCGGGGCCGACGACGATCTCGATGCCGTGCTCGGCGGCCGCGGCGAGGGCGGAATCGGCGTTGCAGGACAGGCCGATGGTCAGGGCGCCGATCGTTCGGGCGTGCTCGACCGCGCCGACGGCGTACGGCGTGCGGCCGGAGGCGGAGATGCCGACGACGATGTCGCGGTCGGCGACGGCGAGCGCGGTCAGGTCGGCGGCGGCCAGCTCCCTGCTGTCCTCGGCGCCCTCGACGGCGGTGACCATCGCGGACGGGCCGCCCGCGATCAGGCCGAGGACCTCGGAGGGGTCGGTGTTGAAGGTCGGCGGGCACTCGCTGGCGTCCAGGACGCCGAGGCGGCCGGCCGTACCGGCGCCGGCGTAGATCAGGCGGCCGCCGCGGGCCATCCGGGCGGCGGCGGCGTCGATGGCGGCCGCGATCTCGGGGAGGCGCTCGGCGACGGCGGTGGGGACGGTGGTGTCCTCCTCGTTCATCAGGCGGGCGATGTCGAGGGTGGGGCGGCGGTCGATGTCGGCGAGGTCGGGGCGGTATGCCTCGGTGGTGAGGGAGGCCAACTGGGTGCGGAGGGTTGAGTAGTTGGGGTCGGTGGGTGGCATGGGGAGGGGCTCCTTGGGGTGCGGGGCCTTGGGATGGCGAGGGCTTGGTTGCGGCTGTCGGGTGGGGGTGCGCCGCTTCTCTTCCGGCTGCCTGCCGGTGGGTGCCGCTGTGCCCGCGCGCGCCCCAGCGGCCCGACGGCCCACAGCGGGGCGTCGCGGCGGTGCGACTGCCCGCAGCGGGGTGTGGCGCGGCCGCCCAGGGTGGGGGCTGGCCACGGTGTGACGGGATGTTGCGGTGTGGTCAGTGGCGGGGGTTGTGGCGGTGGGCGAGGGCTTCGTAGGAGGCGGAGAGGGCGGGGGCGGCGGTTTCGTAGGTGCGCTGGGCGACGCCTATGAAGAGGCAGTCGATGACGAGGAGTTGGCTGGTGCGGGAGGACATGGCCGCGGGGCGCAGCTCACTCTCGCGGGCCGTGGACGTCGTCAGGATGTGGTCGGCGTAGGCGGCGATCTCGCCGTCCGGGCGGCCGGTGATGGCGATCGTCGTCGCGCCGTGGTCGAAGGCGACCCGCAGTGGCTCTATGACGTCCGTCGTCCGGCCGGAGTGGGTGATCGCGATGGCCACGTCGCGGGCTCGCATCTGCACGGCGTTGGTCACGGCGAGGTGCGGGTCGGAGTGGGCATGGGCGATCAGTCCGATGCGCAGCAGCTTCTGGACCAGGTCCTGGGCGACGAGGTTGGAGGCGCCTATTCCGTAGACGTCGATCCGGCGGGCGGAGGCGAGGGCGGCGACGGCCGCTTCCAACTGGGTGACGTCCAGTGCGGCGGCGGTGTCGGCGAGGCACTGCTGCTCTTCCTGCGCGAGCTTGGCGACGACGTCGATCAGGGAATCGTCGACCGCTATGTCCGCCGTGACGACGGGCGCGCTGCCGGTCGCCTGCTGCGCGGCGAGCGCGGCGAGGGCGAGGCGCAGGTCGCGATAGCCCGGGTAGCCGAGCAGGCGGGAGGTGCGCACGACGGTGGCTTCGCTGGTGCCGGTGCGCTCGGCCAGGCCGGTGACGGTGAGGGCGGCGCAGCCGGCCGGATCGCTTGCGACCGTCTCCGCGACCCGCTGCATGGAGCGGGTCATCGTCGGCGCGAGCGTGCGGACCTTGGCAGCCAGTGCCGCGGGGGCCGGTGGCGCCGGAGCCGAGGTCGGCCTGGCGCCGATGAAAGTTTCTTTCACTCCGCTACTCATGTCTGAAAGGTATTTTCAGCATCGGTGACGCGTCAATACCCTCCGTGAAGCCTGTGGACGGACCGCTGACGGTGTCCGGGTCGACTGTGGATAACTTCAGCCGGCCGGCGGCTCCGCGCGAGAATGAGGTCATGGAGCTGGAACAGGCATTGCACGCCGCGCGAGCGCTGGTGCTCGCCGACCTGATGGCGGACGACGTAGCGGACGCCGAGATCGTCTCGCTCGTCGAGGATGCGGTCACGCATCGTCGATGGTGGGTGGAGCAGTGGCCTGAGGGCGCGTCGTTCGTCGCGGGACTGATAGCGCAGGACGTACAGGACGCATTGTTGGAGCGGTACGGCCGCTGGCCGTTGTGCCCGGTGTGCACGGAGTCCGGAGATCCGCACGCGCTCGATGTGGAGCCGGAGTTGGGCCCGGATCCGCACTGGGTGTGCCCGAAGACGGCGGTCGCCGTCGCCCCGGTCGGGCGGCTGCGCGCGCCGACGGAGGGCTGAGGTGGCGATCTACATCGACCCGCCCAGCTGGCCGGGGCACGGTCGTATGTGGTCGCACCTGGTGAGTGACCGCTCGTTCGACGAACTGCATCGCTTCGCGGCGGTGCTGGGCGCGCCCCGCCGGGCCTTCGAGCGCGACCACTACGACCTGCCGGCCGAGCGGTATGCCGATGCCGTGCGGGCGGGGGCGGTGGAGGTCGGCTCCAAAGAGCTGGTGCGTCGTCTTACGGAGGCGGGGCTGCGGCGGCCGAAGGGGCGGTGAGGGAGGGGGTGGGGAGGGGAGGCGGATGGGGGGCGAGCGTACGGCGGAGTAGGTGCAGGACCAGCCGGCGTTCGCCCGCCCGCCGGCTGGTTGCCTGCGCGGCCGTCAGCGGCGTTCTGCGGTCTCCGAGGAGCGGACGGCGGACGCCGCGGTGGATGCGCCGCCGGAACCGGTGCTGGAGTCCGTGCCGGAATCGGCGTCGGATCGGGGTGCCGAGGACGCGACCACGTGGGAGCGGGCCGATGTGCGGTGGAGGCGGAAGGCGAGGGCCGTGGTGAGGACGGCGACGGCGGCGAGAGCCGCACCGGTCCAGGCGACGGACGGGTAGCCCCAGCCGGCGCTGATGGTCAGGCCGCCCAGCCAGGGGCCGAGGGTGTTGCCGATGTTGAAGGCGGCGGTGGTGGTGGCGCCGGCGAGGGTCGGGGCCGCGTTCGCCACGTTGAACATCCGGGCGTTGAGGGCCGGGGCCGTGGTGAAGGCCGTGACGCCGAGCATGAGGGAGAGTGCCACGGCGGCGATCGGGCTGTGCGCGGTCAGCGCCAGGACGGCGAGGACGGCGGTGGAGGCCGAGATTCCGCCGAAGAGCGTGCCGAAGAGGTGGGCGTCGGCGATCCGGCCACCGATGAACGTACCGATCAGCGCGCCGACGCCGAAGAGGGCGAGCACCGTCGGGACCCAGCTCTCGGCGAGGCCGGCGGTGTCGGTCAGGAGCGGGGAGAGGTACGAGAAGAGGGCGAAGACCGCGGCGCCGTTCATGGCGGTGGCGATCAGTGCCAGCCAGACCTGCTTGTCCTTGTAGATGGTCAGCTCGCGGCGGAGCTGGGGGCGGTCCTCGCCGGTGGGCACCTTCGTACGGGGTACGAGGGCGACGACGCCGATGAGGCCGATCACGGAGAGCCCCGCCACCGCCCAGAAGGCGGAGCGCCAGCCGGCGTGCTGGCCGAGCAGCGCACCGGCCGGGACGCCGGCGATGTTGGCGATGCTCAGGCCGCCGACCATGACGGCCATGGCGCGGGCCCGGGCGTTGACCGGGACCAGTGAGACGGCCACGGCCGCGCCCACCGCCCAGAAACCGGCGCAGGCCAGGGCGCTGACCACCCGGGACACGAAGAGGACGGTGTAGGAGGGTGCCAGCGCGCCCGCGACCTGGCCGAGGCCGAAGAACGCGAGCAGGGTGATGAGGGTGGTGCGGCGGGGGAGGCGGAGCGTTGCGGCGGCCAGCACGGGGGCGCCGACCACCATGCCGATGGCGAACGCGGAGACCAGCAGTCCGGCCTGCGGGATGGAGACCTGGAGATCGCGGGCGAGCGGCTGGAGGATGCCGGAGAGCATGAACTCGCTGGTGCCCAGGGCGAATACGGACAGGCCGAGGACGTAGACGGCGAGGGGGAGGCGGGCACGGGGAGGGGGGGCGGCTGGTGCTGGCATGACAGGTATCAACCGGGGAATGGGTACTGGCATTCCCGGTCGGGGGGTGGTGTCCGCCACGCGGCGGCCGTGCCGGGTGCTGGGCCGGACCGGTCAGCCGGAGTCGGTGCCGTTGTCGCTGCCGCTCTCCAGGAGGGCGAGTTCGGTCGACAGGTTGTGGCGGGCCGGTTGCTCCCAGCGGTCGTGGCCCTGGGGGGTCCTGAACAGGCGGGGGAGCGCCAGGAGTTGGCGGAGGACGGCGGCGCGGCCGGCCCGGAAGTCCGGGTCGGGGACGAAGCCGTACTCGGTGCGGACCGCGGCGGCGTAGGTGGCGTAGGCGTCGGGGGAGCCGGCCAGGACGGCCAGGTCGGCGTCGCACAGGACGGCGCCGTTGCGGTCGTCGGGGGCCGGGTCGTGGGTGACGGTGAGGCGGACGAGGCGGGCGACCTCGGCCGTGCGGGGTGGGGCGATGCCGAGTTCGGGGAGGGCGCGCTCGGCGAGGGCGGCGCTGCGTTCCTCGTTCTCGGAGCGGTCGGGCCGGTAGACGGCGTCGTGGAACCACGCTGCCAACTGGACGGCCGGCAAGTCGTCGGCGTGCGCGGCGAGTTCGTCGATCCGGGCGAGGACGGCGGTGAGGTGGTCGGTGGTGTGGTAGTGGCGCTGTGGTTCGGCCCAGCGGTCGAGGAGGTTGGCCGCGTACGGGGCGGGGTCGGGGCGCTGCTGGGTGCCGTGGGCCGGGGTGTCGTGGACCTGGGTGCCGCGGGCCTGGGCCACGGTGGCCGCCCAGCGGGCGGCCAGGTCGGGGCGGGGGTCGGTCATGTCGGCCATTGTGCCCGGTCAGGGGGCGGGTTCGTCGCGGCAGGAATGGAGTTCGATCTCGTCCGCGGTGGGTTTGTAATGAGCTTGCCAGTCGACGTCGGCTTCGGGGATGGAGGGGAGCGAGGATTTGAAATCCTGGTCCCAGTCGCTGGTGGTGACGTAGGTGCGCAGCGCGTCGCGGAGTTTGTAGCAGTCGGCGCGGTGGCCTTTTGCCATGGCGATTCCGTAGCGGTTTGCGGAACCGATGGTGAGTTTAGGTATGACCCTCAGGTTCTTGTGCCTCTCGGTGAATCCATAAAGGATCATTTGGTCGGTGGAGACTGCGCTGGCGTATTTCGTATTGAGGTCGTCGATGCAGCTGGAGGCGTCGGGTGCCTCGTACCACTTGCTGTCGGTGTATTTCTTGAGGGTGTCGAGGGAGGTGGTGCCCGTCCAGGTGCAGACGCGTTTTCCGTCGAGGTCGGAGATGTTCTGGATGCTGTGATCGTCCTTGCGGACCATGAAGCCCTGCAAGGTGGAGGCGTACGGGCCGACGAAGTCGAGTTCTCGCATGCGGTCGGCGGTGATGGAGAAGGTCGCGACGACCAGGTCCTTCTTCTTGTTCTTCAGTACGGTGCCGCGCAGTTCCGAGGGGACCGCGCCGAAATCCGGTTCCACATTGAGCGTTTTGAGTACGTGATTGGCGACCTCGACGTCGAATCCGAGGGGGTGGTAATGCTCGATTGAGCTGGTACCGGGTTGGTCGTCTTTCACGCCTACCGCGACCCTGCCGGAGCTGAAGAGGGAATCCGAGGAGCCGCAGGCGGTGGCGGTCGCGGCGAGGGCGACGAGGATGAATAAGGGAGCCAACGTGGTACGGCGAATCGTCATGGGGTCCCCGTTTCTTCCGTGCGCTGGTGCGGTCGTGAGTTGTGGTGTGGATCGTGATTTGTGGTGCGGGTCGTGAGTTGTGGTGCGGTGCGGTCACGTGTCGTAGAGCGTGGCCTGTGTGGTGCGGATGTCCAGGAGGCAGCCCTGGGCCGTCCTGAGTTCGACGTCGATCCGTACGGTGCGGACCTGCCCGCCGAGGAGGAAGTCGGCGGTGCCGCCGTGGCGGACGGTCGTCGGCTGGGCCGTGCTGCCGGGGCCGAGCAGGGTGAGGTCGGCCGAGGAGTCCGGGCGGCAGGTCGGGTCGGCGGTGTCGTGATCGTTGATGGCCAGGGTGAGGCGGAGGGCGTTGCGGGACTCCTCGGGGGTGGCGATGTCCAGGCTCAGGGTGATGTGGGTGCCGTTGGACAGGGCGCGCTTCACCGGCGGGTTGATCTTCCCGGTGACGTCGATCTCGCCGTGGGTGACGACGTTCCGGAAGGCCAGGTGGCCGCCGACGGTGGCCAGGACGGAGACCAGGGAGAGCGTGGCGACGATGCGGGCGCTGGCGGGGCGCTGGATGAGGACGCGGCCGGTCGCGGTGCCGAGGGAGACGGCGGCCAGTGCGCCCCACAGGGCGTACTGGGAGGCCGGGCCGTCCGGCCAGGTGGTGCCCGCGATGATCAGGGCGGCGCAGGCCAGGAGCAGCGGCAGCCAGCGGGCGCTGGGGTGTTGCAGGGCCCAGCGGATGAAGACGTTCCGGATGTTGCCGGCGGCGATGGAGTGGTCGCCGGTGGCGGTGGCGTCGTTGTGGATGTGCTCCGGGTCCGGCCGCGGTGGTGTGCGGGGGGTCATGCGTCGTCCCGGGGGCTGGGGCCGCCTCCCATGTTGATGGTGCCGTGGATCTCCCCGGCGGCGATGGAGCCCTGGCCGGTCGCGGTGGGGTTGTTGTGGACGATGCGCGGGCCGGTGGCGGCGGTGAGCTGTTCGACGTGGCGCCGGAAGCCGCCGGCGTCGTGGTCCTCGGCGGGGGCGTGCAGCCAGTTGGTGAGGGCGGTGGCGAGTAGTCGGCGGTCGTGGTCGTTCAGGGTGGCCAGTAGTTCGTCGAGGGCGTCGGCGCGGTCGGTGTCGAGGTGCGGCCGGGTGGTGCCGTCGTCGCTGAGGGTGGCGGTGTCGTCGCGGCGGTGCAGCAGGCGGCGGAAGAAGCCCTCGCCGGCGGTCACGGTGCGTTCGGCGAGGCGGTCCTGGGCGGCGGTGAGGACGGAGGTGCCCAGGTTGTTGGCCGCTAAGACGAGATATGGGGCTATTTCGGCGGATACGGTCGCAAGGTCGGACATCTGGTTTCTCCGTGCTCGAAGCCGAGGGCGAGCGAGGTGCCGGCGCAACGCCCTTACGGGAAAGGCGTGTTACCCAAGTGAGGGCTGATCCACACTCGCGCCATTGGGTGGTTTTCGGGGTGGTGGGGGCGGAGGGGGTGGGTGGATTTCGGCCGCGTCGCGGGGCGGGTGGAGGTGTCGTGGTCAAGGAGCGCTTAGGCTGGGTATTGGACTAGACCTGTGAGGGGCGTCGGGTCGGGGGCGACGGGCCGCGGCAAGCGCGTGCGGCGTCGCCCCGGCCCCCCGTCCCGCGGGTTCTGGCCACGTCGTTCGTCAGCGGAAGGTTGGGTCGTATGAATCAGCGCGCGCTCCTGGAGGTGATCGCGCTCGGTCCCGAGGACGCGGTCGCCGCGCAGGCCGGCGGTGCCGACCGCCTGGAACTGGTCGCGGACATGGCGGCGGACGGGCTGACACCGCCGCGCGCCACGTTCGCCGCGATCCGCGCCGCCGTCGACATTCCGCTGCGGGTGATGCTGCGCGCCGCCGACGGCTTCGCGGCGGGCGACGTGGACGCGCTGTGCGCGGAGGCGGCGGCGCTGCGGGCGGAGGGGGCGGAGGAGTTCGTCCTGGGGTTCCTGACGCCGGACGGGCGGCCGGACCTGGTGGCGGTGAAGGCGTTGGTCGAGGTGGTCGACGGCTGCCGGTGGACGTTCCACCGGGCCATCGACCGGGCCGCCGACCGGGACGCGCTCCGCAAGGAGCTGGCGGGCTTCGCCGGCCCGGCCGGGCTCGACACGTACCTGACCGCCGGTGCCGCGGAAGGCGTCGACGCGGGACTGGCGACGCTGATCGCCGAACGGGCGCGCAAGGCGGCGGGCGAGCCCGGGTACGCGCCGCGGATCCTGGTGGGCGGCGGGCTCCGGCTCGACCACCTGGCGGAGCTGCGGGCGGCCGGACTGGACGCGTTCCACATCGGGGGCGCCGCCCGGCCCGGTGGATGGGCCGAGCCGGTGGACGCGGCGGCCGTGCGGGAATGGCGGGCGGCGTTGGACGCACCGGTGGGTTCGCGGGTCTGAGCCCCGACCCCTGGGGAGTGCGCCGAGGGGGCGCCTAGCGGGTCAAGGGCCCCGTAGGGGATCAACCGGCCACGTAGCGGATCCACAGGGGTAAACCGGCCACGTAGCGGATCCATGGGGGTAAACGGGCCAGAACTACCGCTTGGTAGGATTTTTGTGAATCGGCATGGGGGAACGCATTCCACCGGCTTGGGGGGATTCGTTTCCTTCCGGCCGCCCTCCGGCCTGCACAACGCATTGCCAGGAGGGCAGATGACCCGTTCCGCCATATCCCGACGGCCTCGGACGTCGGCGACGTCCGGGAGTTCGCGCCGGCTCATGACCGGCGCCGTCGCGCTGGTCCTGGCGGTCACCGCCGGTCCGCTCGTCGCACCCGCCGTGGCCGCCACCCCCGCCGCCCCCGCGGCCACCACCGCCCCCGCGCAGGCGCTGAAGATCGCCGCCGGTTCCGAGATCGTGAGCGCCGGCCGGACCGGGTTCCTCTCCGTCGACGGGCAGCACAACGTGCTGTGGACCCGGTACGCGGACGGTGTGACGACGAAGCTGGCCCAGGACGACGCCCTGTCCTCCTACGACACGACGCACGGCACGGCCTCCGACGTCGTGGCCCTGGGCGACAACCCGGTCATGGGCGCCTCCCACAAGATCACCCTGCGGGACATGGCGAGCGGGTCGTCCACCCTCATCGACCTCACCACGTACGGCTACCGCTACCTGGGCACCGTCGGCGCGCGGGTCCTCGCGTACCAGCGGAACGACAACGGCACCGTAGTGGCGCACATCCTGGAGGCCGCCAAAGGCGGCGAGATGACCGACCGGGTGATCACCGGTCTGCCCGACGCCACCCGGGACGTCAAGGTGGAGTCGGGCTCCGCCGGCGCGGCCGTGCTGCGGTACTCGACCACCCCGGACGGCGTCGACAACCGGGGCATGGAGGACTACACGGTGGCCGACCTGGCCTCCGCCAAGGTCATCACCGGCCGCGGGATGGTGGGCGGCTACGCGTCCGGGACCGCGGTGTCCGGCAGCCACATGGCGCTCGCCGGCGGCCTGTTCATGGGCGACACCGACACGTCGCTGCGCACGACGGCGCTCGGCGGGGACCAGCAGCGGTGGAGCATGGACCTCGGCCGGGTCGCCACCCCCATGGTGGGCCTGGTCGGCGACTGGGCGCTGTACGGGAACCCCTGGCAGAACAACGAGGGCTACGACAGCGGTGAGGCGGCCTTCCGGGCCGTACCGATCGGCGGCGGCAGCGTCCGCAAGGTGCTGGACCACGCCTCCTCGCTCACCCCCACTCCGGACGGCGACCTGCTGGTGAGGGGCGGCACGGTGGCCGACGGGGAGGGGCTCTACCGCATCTCCCGCGGCGCCGACGGCGCACCCGTCGCCAAGCTGATCGCGAGCACCGGCGAGCGGACCGGGCTCACCCTGGTCGGCTCCGAGGTCCCGGCCGTGGCCGAGCTGGACAAGGGCCGGTGGCGACCGCGCTGGCAGCTGTCGCACGGCAACGCCGACGTGTCCGTCACCCTGCGCCACACCGCCTCCGGCGCCCAGCGCGAAACCGAGATCCGGATCGATCCCGCCAAGTGGGAGAAGCCGGGGCCGACCTGGGTGCAACTGGACTGGGACGGCCTGCTCGGCCGCTCCTACGCCCCCGACCTGGCCGCCCCCAACGGGGCGTACACGTGGAAGCTGACGGCCAAGCCCCGTAACGGCATCGGCCCGACCCTCACCGCGAACGGCACCTTCACCGTGGCGCGCAAGCCCGCTCCGCACGACTACAACGACAACGGTTCGCCGGACCTGCTGGTCCGCGACGGGTGGGGAAACCTGGAGCGCAAGGACACCTACCGCGCCCCGGAGGACGGGCAGCTGAAGAGCGGTGACGCGGCGCGGGTCGGCGGCGGCTGGGACATCTACGACCAGGTCACGGCCGTCGGCAACGTCGCCGGCGCGGACCACGGCGACGTGGTCGCGCGGGACAAGGCCGGGGTGCTGTGGCTGTACCTGGGCAAGGGGGACGGCTCGTTCGACGGCCGCGTCAAGATCGGTGCGGGCTGGGGCGGTTACACCCAGCTCACCGGCGGCGGCGACCTCAACGGCGACGGCCGCGGAGACCTGCTGGCCCGTGATACCGCCGGGGTGCTCTGGCTCTACAAGGGCACCGGCAACTGGAAGGCACCGTTCGCCCCCCGCGTGAAGATCGGCGGCGGCTGGAACATCTACGACCGGATCGTCTCGGTCGGCGATGTGGCCGGCGGGCCCGCGGGCGACGTGGTCGCACGGGACAAGGACGGGGCGCTGTGGTCGTACCTCGGCAAGGGGGACGGCACCCTCGACCGCCCGGTGCGGATCGGCGCGGGCTGGGGCGGCTACTCCCAGCTGATCGGCATCGGTGACGCCAACGCCGACGGCAAGGCCGACCTCGTGGTCACGTCGGACGACCAGGTGTACGTCTACCACGGCACCGGCAACTGGAAGGCGCCGTTCGCCCCGCGCGAGCTGACCGGCATCTCCAACAGCTGGAACGACGAACTCGCCTGACGGGGGAACGGGTCACGGGGGACCAACGGGTCACGGGGGGACCGGGGACGCGGGGGATCGGGGACGTGGGGGACCGGGGGCGCGGGGGCGGTGCCTGTCGGGCACGCGCCCCCCGTTTCCGGCGGCCGGCGCGGTCCCCCGCCCGGTGGTCGCCGTCAGTCGGTCCCGAGCTGCTCCGGCAGGGCCGTCGCGTGGACGATCGTCAGGCCGGAGACCGGCCGGGTCAGGCACACGTACAGGCGGCGCAGGCCGGTCCGTTCGTCCGGTTCGCCGTCCACGATCGCCGCCGGCTCGTCCAGCACCACGTAGTCGTACTCCAGACCCTTGGCCAGGGTCGCCGGCACCAGCGTCAGCCGGGCCTCGGCCGAGGTCTCCGCACCAGGAGGCAGACAGCTGATGCCGGCCTCCTCAAGGGCCGCGCGCAGCACCGGAATGCGGGCATCCGCCGCGATCAGGCCGATCGAGCCCTCCTTGGCCAGCGCGTCGCGGCAGGCCGCCAGGACGGCCGCGTCCAGATCCGCGGACTCCACCGCACGGAGGGCGAAGTCGCCCGCCGACTCGCGGATGGAGGTGGCCTCCTTCAGGTCGGGCGCGATCGCCGGCAGCAGACGGGACGCGTAGGCGATGACCTCGCGCGGTACGCGGAAACCCTGGGTCAGCTCCTCGACGACGGAACCGGGCTTGCCCAGGTGGGCCAGCGCCTGCTGCCAGGTGTCGGTCGCCCACGGGGTGGTGCCCTGGGCGATGTCGCCCAGGATCGTCGCCGAGCCGGTGGTGCAGCGGCGGCCCACCGCCCGGTACTGCATGGGGGAGAGGTCCTGCGCCTCGTCCAGCACCACATGGCCGAGCGAGTGCGTCCGGGCCACCAGGTCCGTCGCCTCGTCGATCAACACCGCGTCCGCGGACGACCACTTGGCGCTCTTCACGCTGCGCGGCGCCCGCTTTCCCGAGCCGGGCAGCGCCCACAGGATCGTCTTCTGCTCCTCGTCGGTGAGGAGCCCGTCCGCGTGCTCGGCGAGGAAGTCGACGTCGACCAGCAGCCGCAGCACCAGCTTCGCCGGATCGACCGGCGGCCAGATCGCCTTGACCGCCGCCTTCACCGCGGCATTACGGGCCACCGCGTCCTGCACCCGGTCGTCGGGCGCCTCGCCCGCCTGCTCCATCCGCACCAGGACGGCGTGCGCGATCCGCTGCGGCAGCGCCTCACGGGCCGCGCCGTACCGGATGTCGCGGTCCTGCAACTCCTGCACGATCTCTTCGAGTTCGTACGCCGGGATGCGCCAGCGGCGGGAGCCACGGACCACCATGCAGGGCTCCTGCGGCAGCGTCACGTGCGAGCGCACCGCCCGGCGCAGCACCTCGGCCATCCGCGCATCGCCCTTGACCATGGCCGCGGCCGCGTCGTCCGTGCCGCGCACCTCCACATGGCCCACCAGGTCGTCGATCGTGGCCTGCTTGACCTCCAACTCCCCCAGGGCGGGCAGCACCTGCTCGATGTACTGGAGGAAGGAGCGGTTCGGGCCGATGACGAGGGTGCCGGAACGGGCCAGCCGCTCCCGGTGGGCGTACAGCAGGTACGCGACCCGGTGCAGGCCCACCGCCGTCTTGCCCGTACCGGGCGCCCCCTGGACGCAGACCGTGCCGCCGATGCCGGACCGGACGATCTCGTCCTGCTCGGGCTGGATGGTGGCGACGATGTCCCGCATTGGGCCGACGCGCGGGCGCTCGATCTCCGCCTGGAGGAGGGCGCTGGTGGTCTCGGCCTCGGCCGGGTCGGTGAGGTGCTCGTCCTCGTAGGCGGTCAGCTCGCCGCCGGTGTAGCCGAAGCGGCGGCGCAGCCTGAGGTCCATCGGGTCCTTCTTGGAGGCCCGGTAGAACGGCTGGGAGACGGGGGCGCGCCAGTCGATGACCATGGGGTCGCCGTCGGCGTCGTGGACGTGGCGGCGGCCCACGTAGAAGTTCTCGCCGGCGGCACCCTCGGCGAGTTCGACGCCGGGGGCGTGGAGGTAGTCGAGCCGACCGAAGAAGAGCGGGGTGCCGGAGAGGTCGGCGAGGGCCTTGATGCGGGCGTCGATCTCGCCCTGGAGGACCTTGGCGTTGACCCAGTTCGCGGCGACGTCCGCGATGTTCAGGGCCTCGGCGTCCTTGCGCATGGCGCGGAGGGCGGTGCGGGAGGCGGCGAGGTGCGCGCGCTCCCGTTGGAGCGGGTCGCCGGGTGCGGCCCCCTGGCCCTGGCCAGGGGCGTGGTCGAGTGCCGGAGCCTCGGGTGACGGAGCCGGGCCCGCGGCGGGTGGCGCCGGCGTTGCGGGGTGCTGGTCGGGTGTCGGGTGGGCGTGCGAGGGCACGGCTTGCCTCCGGTGACGGGTCAATCCTCGGTACGCGGCGCGACGGCGCGACGGCGTGCGACGGCATGATGCGAAGGGCCGACCGGTTTCCGACCGGACGGCGGCGCTCCCCTGAACGGGAGACAGGCAGGCGCGCGATTGTAGTCAGCACCTATTCGGGACGCCAACGGATTTTTCGGCGGGGAGCCGGTGCGGGGTGCGGTGTACGGGGGCGTGTGACGCCGTCCTTGGGAGGGATAACCCTGAGGTCCCTAGGTCTCCCGTAGGGGACGGTATGGACCCACAGGCTGATGCCGGGGCGTGGAGAAATGGAACTGTGGGGCGATGTGCGCCATTCGCGTGAAAACGATGATGGAGACATGAGCAGCGCAACGATTTCCCCAGCCTCTGTCCACGCCGTCCCCCGACGCTCGGCCAAGGGCGCCACGGCCCTCGGCGCCGCCCCGACCACCGGCTCGGCGGCTCGCGAGGAGCACCGCCACCTGATGGGCAACGCCGTCCGCGCGGTGAAGGTCTTCGCCGCGGCCGCGTTCAGCGTGGTGGTGATGGGGGAGTACGCCGAAGGGTGAGGCGAGGCGCGCAGCGAGCCCGCACCGAGGCCCGCAGCACGGCGAGTCCGAGCACGTTCCAGTCCGAGCAAGCGCAAGTCCGAGTACGTACCAGCCCGAGCAAGCACGAGTCCCGTCCGACGACACTCGTCCGGCAACGCCGTCCGGCAACACCCGTCACATCAGCCGCTGCGTACCGCTGCGCACCGTTGCCAACCACTGCGTGGCACCGCATGCACCGTAGGCGCGGTCCGTACTGCCGGCGGCCGACGTTGCGCGGTTCGGCCGGATCGCGCACCTTTCGTGCGTGTGACAGCCGATTCCGCATGGACAACTGGTTGACCGGAAAGCGTTACGGACGGTCGGTCTCGAACGACTAGCGTCGCCGCAGAGAGCGCGCTCAGGGCGACGAGGAGGGGTCAACGGGTGTCTGCCGCCGACGGGACGGGGACGTGGACGTGGAGACGCACCTGGGCGCAGAGCATCGCCAGCCCCGGCCGACTGGCGATAGGCGTGGCGCTGCTGGGCCTGTCCTGCGCCGGGCTGTATGCGCTCTCCCTGGCCGTGCAGCTCCCGATGTCCGACATAGAGGTCTACCGCGCCGAGGGCCACGCCGCCGCGACCGGCGGTGACCTCTACGGCTTCACGGTCACCAAGTGGGCGCTGCCGGCGACGTACCCGCCGTTCGCCGCCCTGCTGTTCATCCCCACCACCTGGATCTCGCTCACCACCCTCAAGATCACCTGCGTGCTGGTCAACGCCGCCCTGTTGGCACTGCTGATCCACCTCTCCTGCAAGGCCGCCGGCCTGCGCCGGGCCGCGTACTCCGCGCCGCTGCTCCTCGGCACCACCGCCCTCGGCCTCTGGCTCGAACCGGTCTTCCAGACCCTGGTCTTCGGACAGGTCAACCTCGCCCTGACCTGCCTGGTCCTATGGGACCTCTCGCGTCCGGACGGCGCCCGCTTCAAGGGCTTCGCCACCGGCCTCGCCGCGGGCATCAAGCTCACCCCGGCGATCTTCGGGGTCTATCTGCTGATCACCGGGCGGGTGAAGGCCGCCTTCACCACCCTCGCCGGATTCGTGGTGTCGGTGCTGCTCGGCGCGCTGGTGCTGCCCGCGGCGAGCGTGGATTTCTGGACGCGGCGGATGTTCGAGACGCAGCGGGTCGGCAAGCTGTGGATCGTCGACAACCAGTCGCTTCAAGGACTGCTCGCGCGGCTCCTGCACACCACCGAGCCGGGGGCGTGGTGGCTGGCGGCGGCCGCGGTGACCGCCGCGGCCGGGCTCTGGATCGCCCGCCGGTGTTACGTCCACGGCCTGGATCTCTGGGGCGTCCTGGCCACGGCCGTCACGGCACTGCTGGTCTCGCCGATCAGCTGGTCGCACCACTGGGTCTGGTGCGTGCCCCTGCTGGCCGCGCTGATCGCCCACGCCCGACGCGACGCCTGGCGCTGGGCGCTGGTGGCCGCCGTCGCGGTCACCTTCGCGGCCCGCTCGATGTGGGCGCTGTACCACAAGGGCACCCTGGCCCTGCACTTCTCCTGGTGGCAGCAACTCCTCGCGGCCCCCTACCCGGTGCTCGGCCTCGCCCTGCTGGCCGCGCTGGCCTGGTGGACGCGCCGGACCCCCGGCGCCCCCGGGGGCCTCCCGGACACCCGCCGGTTCCCCTCGCCACGCGCCGGCGGCCGCCGGCCCGCCGAGGCCCCGTCGAGCTGACGACCGTCACCGAGGCCCCGGCGAGCCGACGAATCCGTCACCGAGGCCCAGCCGAGCCGACGGCCGTCACCGAGATCCCAGCCAACCGACGAGGCCGTCACCGAGATCCCGGCGGGTCGACGAAGTCGCCACCGCCGTCCCCCCATCACGCCGAAGCGGGGTCGTCCTCCCCGGCCGTGATGTCGTCCTTGCCCGCCGTCAGCAGCTCGTGCGCGTCCATGATCCGGTACGCGTAGCCCTGTTCGGCCAGGAAGCGCTGGCGGTGGGCGGCGAAGTCCTGGTCGACGGTGTCGCGGGCGACCACGGAGTAGAAGCGGGCCTCATGACCGTCCGCCTTGGGGCGCAGCACCCGGCCCAGCCGCTGGGCCTCCTCCTGGCGGGAACCGAACGTGCCGGACACCTGGATCGCGACGGTGGCCTCCGGCAGGTCGATGGAGAAGTTCGCGACCTTGGACACCACCAGCACCGAGATCTCGCCCTCCCGGAAGGCGTCGAAGAGCTTCTCGCGCTGCGCGTTGCTCGTCTCGCCCTTGATCACCGGGGCGTCGAGGTGCTCGCCCAACTCGTCCAGCTGGTCGATGTACTGCCCGATGACCAGCGTCTGCTCGCCCGCGTGCCGACGCACCAGCGCCTCGGTCACCCGCCGCTTGCTGTCCGTGGTGGCACAGAAGCGGTACTTCTCCTCCGTCTCGGAGGTGGCGTACGCCAACCGCTCCGAGTCGGTCAGATCCACCCGCACCTCGACGCAGTCCGCCGGCGCGATGTACCCCTGCGCCTCGATCTCCTTCCACGGGGCGTCGAACCGCTTGGGCCCGATCAGCGAGAAGACGTCCGACTCCCGCCCGTCCTCGCGCACCAGCGTCGCGGTGAGCCCCAGCCGCCGCCGCGCCTGGAGGTCGGCGGTGAACTTGAAGACCGGCGCGGGCAGCAGGTGCACCTCGTCGTAGACGATCAGGCCCCAGTCCCGGGAGTCGAACAGCTCCAGGTGCGGGTAGACGCCCTTCCGCTTGGTCGTCAGCACCTGGTACGTGGCGATGGTGACCGGCCGGATCTCCTTCTTCGTCCCGCTGTACTCGCCGATCTCGCTCTCGACCAGCGACGTCCGCTTCACCAGCTCGTGCTTCCACTGCCGGGCCGAGACGGTGTTGGTGACCAGGATCAGCGTGGTCGCCTTGGCCCGCGCCATCGCCCCCGCGCCGACCAGCGTCTTCCCCGCGCCGCAGGGCAGCACCACGACGCCGGAACCGCCGTGCCAGAAGCCCTCCACGGCCTGCGACTGGTACGGGCGCAGCGACCAGCCGTCCTCCGCCAGCTCGATCGGGTGCGCCTCGCCGTCCACGTAACCGGCCAGGTCCTCGGCCGGCCAGCCCAGCTTCAGCAGCGTCTGCTTGATCTGCCCGCGCTCGGACGGGTGCACCACGACGCTGTCCGGGTCGATCCGCGCGCCGACCAGCGGCTGCACCTTCTTCGAACGGAGGATCTCCTCCAGCACGGGACGGTCGGTGGTGGACAGCACCAGGCCGTGCGCGGGGTGCTTGGTGAGCGTCAGCCGTCCGTACCGCGACATGGTCTCGGCGATGTCGACGAGCAGCGCGTGCGGGACCGGATACCGCGAGTACTGCACCAGCGCGTCCACGACCTGCTCGGCGTCGTGGCCGGCGGCCCGCGCGTTCCACAGCCCGAGCGGGGTCACCCGGTAGGTGTGGATGTGCTCCGGCGCCCGCTCCAACTCGGCGAACGGCGCGATGGCCCGCCGACAGGCGTCCGCCAGCTCGTGGTCCACCTCCAGCAGCAGCGTTTTGTCGCTCTGGACGATGAGAGGTCCGTTCACGCGCCTCGCCTTTCGCATTCCGGTGTGAACCGTCGGCCCGGGCCGCCGGGCGGCCCCGGGTGCCAAACGTCCAGTGTGCCGCATCGCACCGACATGCCGGCCCGGTCGGGCGTCGGGACCCTTCTCGGACGGCCCGGCGGCGGGCCACGAAGCGCATCGGGAGCAGGGCCGGATCCCGACGGCGCCCGGGTCCGCGCCGGAGAGCACGCCGCGGGTGGTTTCGGGGGAGGGCGGTCACTGCGACCTGGGGCGGTTTTCCCGCAGGTCAGAGTGTGTCGTCGGCGAGTTCGCAGACGCCGGTGATGCGGTGGAGGGGGTAGGTGCGGACCTCGTCGGAGGTGTGGTCGTAGGCCGTGACGTAGCCGCCCTCGACGCGGACGGGGGCGATCACCCGCTGGCTGGCGGCGCCGTCCGCGTTGACGTAGCCGATCCAGACGGGCGAGCCGGTGAGGACCGCGGCCTGCATGGTGGCCAGGGTCTCGGCGGAGGTGGTGCGGGGCAGCACACCCGGGGCCGGGGTCGGGGCGTCGGTGGGTGCGGCGGTGGGCTTGCGTTCGGCGGTGGCGGCCAGGTCGCCGGCGCGGATGGCGCGGACCGCCGCCTCCAGCAGGGTGCGGTCGGGCGGCGGCGGGCCGTCCGGGACCGGGGTCGGGGCCGTCCGGGGCGGGGTGCGGTAGGAGTCGGCGCGGGCCACGAGGACGTCGCCGGCGGCGGATTCGGCGGCCGGTGCGTAGCCCATCGCCCGTAGGCCGTCGAGGAGTTGCTCCGGGGAGGACTGGGTGGCGAGCACGGTCGGGGCCAGTCGGCGCAGGCGCAGTGCGGCGGCGCGGCGGTCGGCGAGGATCTCGGAGAGCAGCGCGTCGTCGTCGCAGCGGACGTAGGCGGTGGCCGCGCCGACCCGCAACTGGCCGTGTTTACGGGCCACGTCGTTGATGAGGTAGGAGAGCGGCTGGGGGACCGGGGTGCGGGAGTGGGTGGTGAGGAACTCCTGGAGTTCGGCGGCGGACCGGCCGCTGTCCAGGGCGCGGCGTACCGAGGCCGGGGTGAAGCGGTAGACCGTGGCGCCGCCCTTGGACTCGATGTCGGCCAGCACGCCGAGCGCCTCGGCGAGCGGGCGGTGCAGCGGGCCGGGGGCGACGGCGGTCAGGTCGGCCTGGAGCAGGACGTGGTCGAGCGGTTCGGGCAGCAGCGGGGCGAGCAGCGCGGCGGCGCGGGTGGCGGCGGCGGTCGCTTCGGCGGGGGTGAGGGGGGTCGCGCCCGGGCCCGCTGTGCCGTCCGGGCGCTCGCGTTCCTCGTGCGGGCCGGTGGCCGGTCCCGGAACCGTTTCCGTGGTCCGGTCGGCGCCGATCAGGGCGCGGCCGTGGGTGGCGAGGGCACCCCGGCCCGTCACGCCCAGCAACTCGGCTTCGAGGAGCGTCCCTTGGGCGAGTCGGGAGCGCAGGTCCCCGGTCGCCGTCCCGGCCGAGCCGTCCGGGGCGGCGACCGGCGAGGGGGTCTGGCCCGGCACCTGGGCCGCGGGTGCCGACGCCGGGGCCTGGGCGGCCGGTGCGGCGGCGCGCAGCGGCCGCTCCCAGCGCAGTCGGGACAGCAGCGCCGCCTCCGGTACGGACGTGCCGGGCGGGAGCGTGGCCAGCAAGGTCAGTACGCGGTGGCGGACCTCGGGGGCCGGGGAACGGTCCAGGTGCGGGCCGAGGGCGGCCAGTGCGCGGCCCTTGGTGTCGGCGGTGCCGACCAGGCCCGGGGTGCGGGTGGCGGGCAGCCAGGCGGCGACCAGGATCGCCCAGCGTTCGTGGTCGGGCAGCTGGAGCCAGTCCTCGGCGGCCGGGGTGGCGGCGTAGCGTTCGTCGGCCTCGCCGTCGGAGGCGATCAGCCCGGCCGCGTAGGCGAGTTCGAGCCAGAGGGCGGCGAGCTGCTCGGTGGTGTCCAGGGCGGTCGCGGTCCGCTTGAGGTCGCGGATGCTCAGGCCGCCGGCGCGCAGGATGGGCGGGCCGCCGAGGTCCCACTCCTTGAGCAGTTCCTCGACGGTGGCCAGCGCGGTGAACGCCTGGCTCGCGGCGGCGTTGTCCACAAGCTGTGGATCGCGCGCGGTGGTCGGAGCGAGGGCGGGCGGCGCCGGCTCGGGGACGCGGTGCGCGCGCCCGGCGCGCAGGTGCAGCGCGGCCTCCCTGGGCAGCACGACGTTGCGGGCGCCCGCCGGCAGCAGCAGCCCGCGGTCCAGCAGCCACTGCACGTGCGCGGCCGGCCGGTCGGTGACCGCCCCGTAGGGCGGGCCCCACAGCAGTTTGTCCAGGACGGCCACGGCCTCGGCGGGCGCGGTGTCCAGGAGGGCGGCCGTCCGGGCGCGGTCGGAGAGGAGGGCGGTGAGGGCGGCGACCGCGGACACCGGGTCGTGGGTGGCGGGCAGGTCGACCGCGGCCAGGATGTTCTGGAGCCGGCCCGGCGACATCCCGGCGGTGGCCTCGGCGACGGTCGGGCCCAGACCGGTCGGCGAGGGGCGGGTGGGGCTCGGGGTGAGCAGTTCCCGGGCGGTGCGGACCAGCCGCAGCCGGTCGTCCGGGCCCCACACCAGCGCCTGGGCGCGTAGCGCCGCCACCGCCCCGGGCAGGGCGGCGGCGACCGCCTCGTCCCCGGCGTCCCCGGCCATCAGCGCCGCCAGCGTCCCGTACGGGCAGGGGTCCGGCGCGACCGCCAGTGCCTCGGCGGTCTGGAGGGCGAAGGCGTCCAGCCGCTCCACCGCCCGGACCACCGACGCCCGGGTCCCGGCCCGGGTGGCCAGCTGCGTCAGATCACCCGGCACCGGGTTCAGCAGGTCGGGCCGGGCCCGCAGCAGGCCGGCGAGCCCGCGGTCCGAACGGGTCCTGAGCTCCTCGGCGAGGGTGCGGGGGGTAGCGGTGGTCATTCGTCTTACGTTAGCCGGGCGGGCGGGACGACGGGAGCAGGCGGCGGGCGCGGAGCGGGCGGGGCGATCGGGCGGGGGCGATCGGGCGGGATGGCGGGATGGCGGGACGGTGGGATGGCGGGACGGTGGGGCGCTCACCGGTGGCCGTCGCGCGGTGCGTCGCGCCGTGCACCGCGCCGTGCGCCGTGCCGGCCGTCGTTCCGCGGTGCTGCTCGTCCGTAGTGGCGCGCGCCGTGTTGTGGGCCGTTCCGTGGGCGGTCCGCGGTGGCGGTGCGGGCCTACGGGGTACCGTCGGGGCAGTAACCAGCGCACGCCGCAGGGGATTTCGTGGGGATCGAGAGCGAGCAGCTCGTCTTTGACTATCTGAGCCGGGTGGGCGACCTGGCCCAGCAGCGGGGGCTGCCGTCCGGCACCCGGATGCGGCTGGTGGCCTCGCTGCGGGCCGAGATCGACGCGCAGAAGGGCGACCCGAAGGCCGATTCGGTGCCCGGGGTGAAGCGGATGCTGGCCCGGCTGGGGACGCCGGAGGCGGTGGTGAAGGCCGCGGCGGACACGGCGGGCGGGCCCGGCGCGGAGGGTGCCGGCGGGACCGGTATCCGGGCGCCCGGACCGGTGGCCGGGCCCGCGGAGCCGGTCCGCCCCGCACAGTGGGCCGGTGCGCGGGGCAGACTCGGCGGGCTGATCGGCAAGGTGCCCGCACCGCGCGACGGGGACGCGGCGGAAGAGGACGGTCGACGGCCGGGCTTCTTCACGAAGCGCGCCGGTCAGCCGGCCGTCCCGGAGGTGCCGTGGGGCGGCGCGCCGCCCCATCTGGCCGGCGCCGACGAACTGGGGGACGGGGAGGACCCGCCCGACTGGTGGCGGGTGGAGGCCGCGCCCTACGGGGCGGAGGCCATGCCCTTCGGGGCGGAGGGCGCGCCCCCCGGGGCGGAGGATTCGGTGCCCGGGTTCGTCGGCGGTATCGAGCTCCCGGAGGTCTGGGAGCGGCCGGCGGAGGAGGGCAAGGACGGTGCGGGCAAGGACGGCAAGGGTGTGCCGTCGGTGGACAAGGGTGTGCCGTCGGTGGAGAAGGGCGGCGGCGAGGGGCGTGGGCGGGTCCTGCCGGCCCTGTTGCGGCGGACCCTCGGGCGGCCGGCCAAGGAGACCGCGGCCGAGTCCGCGGCCGGGGCGGCGGGCTCAGAGGGCGTAAACAGCGCGGAGGGCGGCGCGGAGGCGTCGGTTCCGGTTCCTCTGCGGGCGTGGCTCAGTCCGGTGCTGACGCTGGCCGTGCTGCTGCTGGTGGCCGGCGCGGTGGCCGGGTCCTGGCTGGCGCTGGCCGGCGGCTGGGGGATCGCCTACGTCTCGCGCCGGCTCAGCCGTAGGGAGACCAAGTTCGCGGCGCTGGGCGTGCCCGGGATGGTCGTCGGCGGCCTGGTGGTCTGGGTCTGGGGCCGCTTCGACGGCCGCTGGGGCGCACCGATCGCCCCCGGGCACCTGGGGCAGGAACTGCTCGCCGGTCTGCCGGGCGTGGTGCGGGTGGCCGCGGTCGCCTCGGCGCTGTTCCTGCTCTGGCGGATGCGGCGGGCGGCGGGTTGAGGTGCGGGCGGCGCACTGAAGAGCCGCCCGCGCCGCCTCACTTCTTGGCCAGCCGCTGCTGGATCTCGTCGAGGATCTTGTCGGCGGCGGTGTAGCCGATGCCCTGGATCCACAGTTGGTCGTCGACGCGGAGCGACTTGCCGTTCTTGACGGCCCGGAGGTTCTTCCAGAGGGGGCCGGCGGTGATCTGGGCCTCCTTGGACTTCTCGGGGCTGCCGTAGGCGGAGTAGAAGACCGTGTCGGCGTCGGCCTTGGTGATCTGCTCGGGGCTGACCTCGACCATCAGGCCGTTCCGCGCGTCGTCGACGACCGCGGTGGGGCCGGTGCCGAGGTCGTCGAGGACGGTGCCGATGTAGCTCTGGCAGCCGTAGATGCGGGTGTCGGCGCCCTCGACGAAGCGGACGACGTTGGTGCGCAGGGCGCGGGCCTTGGCCGGGCCGCCGAGGGCCTGGGTGACGCGTTCGGCGTGCGTGCGGTAGGCGGCGACGGCGCGCTTGGCCTCGGGGATCTTGTTGAGCGCGGCGGCGTGGACGGCGAAGTTCTGCTTCCACGGGTAGCCGGTGGTCTCGGTCATGACGGTCGGCGCGATCTTCGTGAGTTCGGCGTAGCGCTGGCCGTCGCGGACCTTGTTGGTGAGGATCAGATCGGGCTTGAGGGCGGCGATCGCCTCCAGGTTGGGGGCGCCGATCCTGCCGACGTCCTTGATGCCGGCGAGCTTGTCCTTGGGCAGGTAGTCGAGGAAGCCGGACGCGACGTCGGAGCGGGTGGCGCCGACCGGGGTGATGCCGAGGGTGAGTGCGGAGTCCAGTTCGGCGGTGTCCAGCACGACGACCCGCTGCGGGGCGTTGGGGACGGTCACCTCGCCCATCGCGGTGCGGACCGGGTGGCTGCGGCCGCCCTCGGGGGCCGGCGCGGGCCAGGTGGTGGTGGGCTGCGCGGGGCATTCCGCGGCTTTGAAGGTGCCGTTGGGGCCGGCGGCGGAGGCGCCTGAGTCGCCGCTGCCGCAGGCGGTGAGCAGGAGCGCCCCGGCGGCGACGGCGGCCGCGGCGGCACGGGTGGTGGTGCAGGTGGGGGCGGCCATCGCAGGGCGGGTGGGTCGGGTCTTCGCCGGGTGGGTGGGTCGGGTCTTCGCAGGGCGGGTGGGTCGGGTCATCACAGCCCTTTCGGCTCGGCGGCGGGGAGGTCGACGGGGAGGTCGACGGGGCGGATGCCCCGGGGAGCGGTCGTCACTGCCGGGGTTCCCCTTCCCAGGGACGGCCCGGCACCACCAGGGGCGAGCCGGTCACCGGGTCCGGGACGACCACCGAGTCCAGGCCGAAGACCTCCCGGACCAGGTCGGCCGTGACGACCTTCCCCGGGTGCCCCTGGGCGACGACCCGGCCGGCCTTCATGGCCACCAGGTGATCGGCGTAGCGGGCGGCCTGGTTGAGGTCGTGCAGGACGGCGACGACGGTCCGGCCGCGTTCGTGGTTGAGCTGGCGGACCAGGTTCAGGACCTCCACCTGGTGGGCGATGTCCAGGTAGGTGGTCGGCTCGTCCAGGAGCAGCAGATCGGTCTCCTGGGCCAGCGCCATGGCGATCCAGACCCGTTGCCGTTGGCCGCCGGAGAGTTCGTCGACCGGACGGTCCGCCAGCGCGGCCACGTCGGTCCGCGCCATCGCCTCGGCGACCGCCCGTTCGTCCTGTGCCGACCACTGCTGCCACCACCGCTGGTGCGGCTGCCGGCCGCGGGCCACCAGGTCGGCGACGGTGATCGCCTCGGGCGCGACCGGGGTCTGCGGCAGCAGCCCGAGCGACTGGGCGATCTTCCGGGTGGGGATCTTGGCCAGGTCCGTGCCGTCCAGGAGGACCGCGCCGTGGCGCGGTCGCAGCAGCCGCCCCAGGGCGCGCAGCAGCGTCGACTTGCCGCATGCGTTGGGGCCGACGACGACGGTGACCGCACCGTCCGGCACGTCCAGGTCCAGGCCCTCGACGACGGTGCGCTCCTCGTAGGAGAGGGTGAGGTCACGGGCCGTCAGTCGGGCCGCGGCGGGCTCCTGGGCGGCGGTGTCCGCCTCGGCCGCCGGCCGCGGGGTGCCGGTACCGGTCACGCTTCTCCTCCTGTGGCCCGGCCACGGGCCCGGTGGCCCCTGACGATCAGCCAGATCAGATACGGGGCGCCGACCGCGGCGGTCAGCACGCCGACCGGCAGCTCGGTCGGCGCGAGCAGCTTGCGGGCGAGCAGGTCGCCGAGGACGACGATGACGGAGCCCAGCAGCGCCGAGCTGAGCAGCGGGATCTGCGCGGTCCGGGTCAGTCGGCGGGCGATCTGCGGGGCGAGCAGCGCCACGAAGTCCACCGGCCCGGCCGCACCGGTCGCCATCGACGCCAGCACCACCCCGACCGCCACCAGCCCCAGCCGGGTGCGGCCCAGCCGGATGCCCAGCGCGGTCGCGGTGTCGTCGTCCAGGGAGACGGTCCGCTGGGCGCGCGCCGCCCACAGGACGGCCGGCAGCAGCGCGAGCAGAGCCCACCCCAGGGGCGCCGCCTCCGGCCAGCCGCGCCCGTTGAGCGAGCCGGTCATCCACACCTGGGCCTGCTGGGCCACCAGGTAGTCGCCCTTGGTGAGGAACAGCTGGGTGACCGAGCGCAGTGCCACCGCGAAGCCGATGCCGATCAGCACGAAGCGGGTGGCGTGCAGCCCGCCGCGCCAGGCGAAGACGTAGACCAGCAGCGCCGCCAGTAGCCCGCCGGCCACCGAGACGTACGGCAGGACCGCGAACGTGGGGGTCCCCCCGCCGAAGGCAGGGGGAGTGAGGCCGAAGGTCATCGCGCCGACCGTCACCGCTCCCGCGCCCTGGGTGACGCCGATGATGTCGGGGCTGGCCAGCGGATTGCGGGCGACCGTCTGGATCAGCCCGCCGGCCGCCCCGAAGGCCGCGCCGACCAGCAGCCCGACCACCATCCGGGGCAGCCGTAGCGTGCCGACGACGAGTTCCTGCGAGGACGGTTGGCCCGCCAGCACCTTGAGCACCTCGGAGGGCGCCACCCAGCTCTCGCCGGCACACAGGTACGCCACGCAGACCACGGCCAGGAGGACGGCCAGTACGGCGGCGACCACGGTGGCGCGGCGGTGCAGCAGGAAGGAGCCGCGGCCGGCCCGGACCAGCGCGTACCCGGCGGGGCGGACCGCGGTCGGGCGGGCGGCGGGGGAGATGCCGGGGGCCGTCATGCCGCCACCGCCCGTCGCCGGACCAGGGTGACCAGGAACGGCACGCCGATCAGCGCCGTCATCACGCCCGCCGGGACCTCCGACGGCGGGAACAGCACCCGCCCGACGGTGTCCGAGACCAGCACGACGACCGGGCCGAGCAGCGCGGCCATCGGCAGCGTCCAACGGTGCTCCCCGCCCACCAGCGCACGGGCGAGGTGCGGGACGGCGAGGCCGACGAAGGCGATCGGACCGGCCGCGGCCACGCCCGCGCCGGTCAGCACGGTCGCGCCGAGCCCGCCCACGATCCGCACCGTGGCGACCTTCTGGCCCAGGCCGCGGGCGACGTCCTCGCCGAGCGCCAGGGCGTCCAGCCCGCGCGCCACCGACAGCACCAGCACCGCGCCGACCAGCAGGAACGGCCAGATCTGGGTGGCCACCGCGGCGTCCCGGCCGGTGAGCGAACCCACCTGCCAGAACCGGAACTCGTCCAGTGCCGCGGCCTTGGTGGTCAGGATCGCCATCGACACCGACACCAGCAGCGCGTTGATGGCGGCGCCGGAGAGCGCCAGCTTGACCGGGGTGGCGCCGCCCCGGCCGCGGGTGGCGATGCCGTAGACGACGACGGCGGCGACCCCCGCGCCGGCGAACGCGAACCAGACGTAGCCGGTCAGGGTGTGCACCCCGGCGAAGGCGATGGCGGCCACCACGGCGGCTGCGGCGCCCTGGCTGATGCCGAGGATGCCGGGGTCGGCGATCGGGTTGCGGGTGAGGCCCTGCATGACCGTGCCGGCCATCGCCAGCGCGGCGCCGACCATCAGGCCGATCAGGGTGCGCGGCAGCCGCAGGTACCGCACGACCTGCGCGGCGTCGTCGGTGCCGCCGTGGACGAGGGCGTCGAACACCGCGGAGGGCGCGAACGCGCGGCTGCCGACGGCGAGCGAGAAGACCACCGCGAGCAGCAGCGCCAGCACCGCCAGCGCAGTCAGGCCGAGCCGTCGGCTCCGCTTCCGGTGCGTCACGGGCATGGCATCACGGGCGTCGGGTCCATTTCGCGCGGTCTGGAGCTGTCGGTACGGACCCGCGGTCACCGCACGGCAGCCACGGGTTAGGTAAGGCAAGGCTAACGGTACGTCCTGGCCGGTTCCGTTCGCAGGGGCGCAGGCACAATGGCAGGCATGGCTGCGCATCCCCTGACCGTCGGGTTCGACCTCGACATGACGCTGATCGACTCCCGCCCCGGAATCAAGGCCGCCTACGAGGCGCTCGCCGCCCGCACCGGCACGTACATCGACGCCGCCGCCGCGGTCACCCGGCTCGGGCCGCCGCTGGAGGAGGAGATCCGCCGGTGGTTCCCGGCGGAGCGGGTGGCGGAGATCAGCGACGTCTACCGCGAGCTGTACCCGACGCACGCGGTCACCGGCACCCTGGCGATGCCGGGCGCGCGGGAGGCGATCGACGCGGTGCACGCGGCCGGTGGTCGGGCCATCGTCGTCACCGCCAAGTACGAGCCCAACGCCAAGCTGCACCTGACCCACCTGGGCATCGCCGCGGACGCGGTGATCGGCTCACTGTGGGCCGAGGCGAAGGCCGAGGCGCTGCGCGAACACGGCGCGCGGGTCTACGTCGGCGACCACACCGGTGACGTGCGCGGCGCCCGGACCGCCGGCGCGCTGCCCGTCGCGGTCGCCACCGGACCGTGCGACGCCGACGAACTCCGCGCGGCCGGCGCCCGGGTGCTGCTCGACGACCTGACCGATTTCCCGTCGTGGCTGGATCGTTACGTAGCGGATCCGGGCCGTTACCCGGCGGGTGGTGCCGAGGGGGACGGGGCGAGGGCCGCCTCCGCCTGACGGCGTTGGGCGGTCACGGAGCGGACCACTCCGGCACCCGCGATCAGGAAACCGGCGCCCATCAGCATGGACACCCAGTAGAACTCCCACGGCAGCGGGTGTGTACCCAGGAACAGTGGGAGCACCGTGACGAGAGTGCCCAGTGCGCCAACTAGGAACACGATCGCGCCGATTCGGACAAGCAGATCCCCGGCCTGGGGCGTTTCATCAGACACCTGACCAGGGTAAGTCGGGGCCAGAGGCGCCGAGGATCCCCCTGGCGACGTCTTGTCACCGGGCCCCGGACCATTAGCCTTGGGGAAGGCGGGCTCGGTGGCCCGCTGCACTGTTATCCAGACCCATTTTCCTCGCCGCGGCTTCCCAGTGCCCGCGGCGGACCAGCCCGCATTTTCCGACGAGTACGAGGACGAGGACAGACGTGCCTACCGGCAAGGTCAAGTGGTTCAACAGCGAGAAGGGCTTCGGCTTCCTCTCCCGCGACGACGGCGGTGACGTCTTCGTACATTCGTCGGTGCTGCCCGACGACGTGGAGGCGCTCAAGCCCGGCCAGCGCGTCGAATTCGGTGTCGTAGCAGGCCAGCGCGGTGACCAGGCACTGAGCGTCATCCTCCTCGATCCGACCCCCTCGGTGGCCGCGGCCCAGCGCCGCAAGCCCGACGAACTCGCCTCGATCGTCCAGGACCTCACCACGCTGCTGGAGAACGTCACCCAGCAACTGGAGCGCGGGCGTTACCCCGACAAGGCGCACGGCGGCAAGATCGCCGGCATGCTGCGGGCGGTCGCCGACCAACTCGACGTCTGAGCCGGACCGCTCAGACGAACGTCAACGCATCGCGGCCGAGGGGCGGAACGAGCCCCTCGGCCGCGGCGCGGGTGAGCAGCCCGCGCACCGCGGCATAGCCGTCCTCGCCGAGGTCGGCGGTGAATTCGTTGACGTACAGCCCGATGTGCTGGTCGGTCACCTTCGGGTCCATCTCCTGGGCGTGCTCCAGGACGTACGGCCGGGACGCCTCCGGGTCGTCCCAGGCCATCCGGACCGACGTGCGGATCGCCGCCGCCAGCCCGCGCAACACCGGTTCGCCCAACGACCGCTTGGCGATGATCGCCCCCAGCGGGATCGGCAGACCGGTGGTCAACTCCCAGTGCTCGCCCATGTCCGCCAGGCAGTGCAGCCCGTAGTCCTGGTACGTGAAGCGGGCCTCGTGGATCACCAGGCCGGCGTCGACCTTGCCGTCCCGCACGGCCGGCATGATCTCGTGGAACGGCAGCACCACGACCTCGCCGACCCCGCCCGGCACTTCGGCCGCCACCCACAGCCGGAACAGCAGGTACGCGGTGGACCGCTCGCTGGGCACCGCGACCGTCTTCCCCGCCAGGTCCGCCACGGCGCCCGGCTGACGGGTCAGCACCAGGGGGCCGCAGCCGCGCCCCAACGCCCCGCCGCAGGGCAGCAGCGCGTACTCCTCCAGCACCCACGGCAGCACCGCGTACGACACCTTCAGCACGTCCAGCTCACCGCGCTGGGCCAGGCCGTTGGTGACGTCGATGTCGGCGAAGGTGACCGCCAGTTCCGGCGCGTCCGGGACCCGGCCGTGCGCCAGGGCGTCGAAGACGAACGTGTCGTTCGGGCACGGGGAATAGGCGATGGACAGCGGCCGGGTCACGGGGTCCTCCGGGGGGTGTGGGGCGGTGCGGCCGGAGCGCCGGAGGGCGTCGCCGCCGCGGGGGTGCCCGCCAGGGCTCCGGGGAACGTGCGGAAGGCGCCGGTCAGCGCGGCGAGGGCGGGGCCGATCCGCCAGGCGGCGCGGTCCCGGGGACCGACCGCGTTGGAGACCGTGCGGATCTCCAGCACCGGCAGGTCGTGCGCGGCGGCCGCCTCGGCGACGCCGAACCCCTCCATCGCCTCGACCAGCACCCCGGGGTGACGCTCCGCCAGCTCGGCGGCGCGGGCGGCACTGCCGGTGACCGTGGAGACCGTGACGACCGGTCCGGTCGCCCCGCCGGTCGCCGCCGCGACGGCCGCCACCAGTGCCGGGTCGGGCAGGTGCGCCACGGTCCCGAAGCCGAGTTCGGTGACCGGGACGAAGCCGTCGGGGGTCTCGGCACCCAGGTCGGCGGCAACGATCGCGTCCGCGACGACCACCGACCCGAGCGGCGCGGCGGCCGGGGAGAAGCCTCCGCCGATGCCGGCCGAGACCACCAGGTCGTACGGGGCGCCGGCCAGGGCGGCGGCGGTCAGCGCGGTGGCGGTGCCGGCGGCCGCGGCGGCCGGGCCGACGCCGGCGGCCAGCACGTCCGGGGCCGGCGATCCGGCGGGCGCGCGGTGCAGCGCGTAGCCGCCGGGCAGTACCTCGGGCCGATGGCCGTCCGTGCCGTCCCCGGCGTCCAGCGCGGCGCACACCGCGTCACGCTCGGCGGCCACCGCGGTGACGACCAGCGTCCGCATCAGACGCCCCGCACCGCGTGCCACCGGTCCCCGGCCCCCGCGCTCAGTGCGCTCAGTCCTTCAGCTTCAGGTTGAAGTGCCACAGGGCCATCGGACCCGCGCCCTGGGCCTTGCCGGCCTCGGCGACCATCAGGGTGACCTCGGGCAGGGACTCGCTCTGGCCGGTCGCCGGGTTCATCGCCTTGAACAGCTCGTCCGTGCTGAAGGTGCGGTACGTGTCGGTGCTGGGCGCCGACATCACCGGTCCGCCGCCGACGACGAACCAGCCGACCTTGGCCACCTTCGGGTCGACACCCACGCGGACCCGCTCGCCCGGGCGCACCGTGATGGTTTCGGCGCCCTTCTTGGCGATGCAGCTCTGCACGGCCTGCTTGTCGAGGGACTTGCCGTCGCCGTCGCAGCCGGGGGTCACCTCCGCCGTCACCGTCTTGGTGCCGACGGTCACGGTGGCCAACGAGGTCGGCTGCTGACAGGCGGAGAGGGTGAGCAGGCCCAGGGTCACGGCACCGAGGGCAGCGGCGGCGCGGCGGCCCTTGCCCCGGGAGATCAACGCAGCGGTCATACGGGGCAGGCTATCGGGCGTCCCGGCGCACGCCACGCGCGGGTACGGCGCGCCGCACCCGGGCCCGCCGCACGGGGTGCCCCGCGCGGCGGCGTCACACCACCCGCGGGGCCGGCCGGCCGCCCCGGCGGGCCGCGCCCAGCAGCCCCCGCACGGCCAGCGCCGCACCCAGCGCCACCAGCCCCGCGGCCACCACCATGCCCAGCGTGCCGATCAGCGGCAGCGCGATCCCGAGCGCGCCGCCCACCACCCACGACAGCTGGAGCACCGTCTCGGAGCGGGCGAACGCCGAGGTCCGTACCGCCTCCGGCACATCGCGTTGGATCATCGCGTCCAGCGACAGTTTCGCCAGCGCCTGGCAGAGCCCCGCGGCGGCGGCCATCGCGGGCACCACCACGACCGCCAGCACCTCGTAGAACAGCGCCGCCAGCGCCGTGGCGGCCAGCGCCAGCCCCAGCACCGCCGCGATGATCGGCTCCGGGCCGCGCGCCTTCAGCCAGGCGCCGACCGCCGTGCCCAGCGCGTTCCCGACCCCGGCCGCCACCGCCACGAGCCCCAGCGACACCGCCGGCCCCAGCCCGCCCAGCGGGTGTTCGCGCAGCAGGAACGCCAGGAAAAAGGTGAGGAAACCGGAGAGCGAGCGCAGGGCCGCGTTCGCCTGGAGGCCGTGCAGCACGGCCGGGCCGACCGTCCGCAGTCCCGGCCGCCGCCCGCGCGCCCCGTCGTGCGCCGCGCCGTCCCGGGACGCCAGCCGGGCCCGCGCCTCGCCCTTGCCCGAATCCACCGCGTGCGGCAGCGAGAACGACAGGAACGCCCCGGCCAGGAACACCGCGCACGCCCCGTACAGCGGCCAGGCCGGCCCGATCAGATGCAGTCCCGCGCCCACCGGCGCCGCCACCCCGGTCGCCAGCAGCCCCGCCAGCGTCACCCGGGAATTGGCCTTCACCAACGAGACCCGCGGCGGCAGCAGCCGCGGCACCACCGCGCTGCGCACCACCCCGTACGCCTTCGACGACACCAGCACCCCCAGCGCCGCCGGATACAGCCCCAGCCCGCCGCCGGCCACCGTCCCCGACATCGTCAGCGCCAGCACCGCACGGGCCAGCATCGAACCGGCCATCGCCGCCCGGCGGCCGTGCGGCACCCGGTCCAGCAACGGTCCCACCACCGGCGCCAGCAACGCGAACGGCGCCATGGTGACCAGCAGGTACAGCGCCACCCGGCCGCGCGCCTCGTGCGTCGGCACCGAGAAGAACACCGTCGAGGCCAGCGCGACCGTGATCATCATGTCGCCCGCCGCGTTCACCGCGTGCACTTCGATGAGCTGGGCCAGCCCCGATTCCCCCGCGCCCTGCGCATGCGTGGCCCGCCGTACCCCCCGGGCCGCGCCCGCCAGCGGCCGGTGCAGCGCGCGGCCGGCCGCCCGGCCCGCCCGGCGGGCCTTCGACTCCCTCGTCGCCCTGACGGCAGCCACCTGGTCATACTGCCCCAACTCGCCCCAGAGGTGGCGTTTTCTTCCCCCGTTGCGGCGGGGCGCACCGGCCGTCCGGCCGTCACCGTGGCCCTCCCGACCGGTCACGGTCGGAGATATTTGCTGCTCCCGCCGAGGGGTCGTGCAGCGTTGAAGGGGTAGCGTGTCCAGAGCGCCACCGGCGGTCCGTTCCGGCCGCGTACCTCATTTCCCTGCGATCCCGCAGAATAGGACGTAAGAGGTGCGCTCGACCGAACGATCCAGCCGGGCGCGGACGTCGACGCGGTCCCCAGGTCCGCTCCGCCCGCCCCGGTCCCGCCGGTCGTCCGGACAGGACCAGGACAGCCCCGGCTGGCGCGCTCGTGAGACGGCGTGGAAGAGAGAATCGATTCTTGTGAGTGCTGCGATGCGAAGCCGTACCCCGGACCGCCTGTGCGCCGAGGCGGTCGACCTTGCCCGGGCGGCGGCCGAGGAGGTCGCCACGCCCGGCATGGTCGGCGAGCACATCGATGCCGTTGCCGAGGCGGACCGCGTCGTCACCCACCTCTTCGCCTGCGAGGAGCCCGGCTACCGCGGCTGGCGCTGGGCCGTCACCGTCACCCGCGCCTCCCGCGCCAAGCTCATCACCCTCGACGAGTCGGCCCTGCTCCCCGGCCCCGACGCGCTCCTGGCCCCCGAGTGGGTGCCCTGGAGCGAGCGGCTGCGCCCCGGCGACATGGGCCCCGGCGACCTGCTGCCCACCGAGGCCGACGACCTGCGGCTGGAGCCCGGCTTCAGCGGTGAGGACGCCCCGCCGCCGAACTCCCCGGTAGCCGAGGGCATGGCCGCCGACGTCGCCGACACCGAAGAGGCGGACATCGTCCCCGGCTCGCCCGCGATCCAGCCGGCGCCGGCCCGCGGCAGCATCGCCGCGGCCGCCGGGGAACTGGGCATGTGCCGCGCCCGGGTCCTGTCCCGCTACGGCCTGCACGCCGCCGCCGACCGTTGGGAGGATTCCTTCGGTCCCAAGACCCCGATGGCCCAAGCGGCCCCCGCCACCTGTGTGAGCTGCGGCTTCCTGACGCCGATGGCAGGCTCCCTGCGGCAGGCGTTCGGGGTCTGCGCGAACGAGTTCTCGCCGGCCGACGGCCGCGTCGTCTCGCTGTCGTACGGGTGCGGGGCGCATTCGGAGGCGGCCGTCATGCCGAAGCCCCCGAAGCCGGCGGAGCCGGTGCTGGACGAAACGGTGGTCGAGCCGGTGGCCATCCGGCCGGCGGTCGACGGGGGGTCGGTGGAGGCAGCCGGCCCGGCCGAGGAGCTGGGTCACAGCTAGTCGCCTGCCGCTGGGCGGGCTTCCCACGTAGCCGGGTTTCCCGCCGCGCGGGTTCCGTGGTTCTTCCCCGCCTTCGGCGGGAGCGGTGGGGTGTGTCGGGCGGGGGCGCTCCGCCTGGCGTTCGTGGTGGGTGCCGGGGGTGGTCCGGAGGTGCCTGTGTTGTGGACTGCTGCGCTTTACGTCCACAAACACAGGTACCTCCGGCCCACCCCCTCCCGTATGCCGGCGGCTCCCCGCCCCGTGGGGTGAGGTAAGGGGGCCGTCGTGGTGCCTCTCGGACCGGAGGTGCGGGTGGGGCAACACCCCCGTCACAGGCGGAAACCCGTACGGCGGGAAAGCCGACAACGTGGGGGTACCGTCGGGACAGACACGGTCTGACGAGGGAGACGAGAAACGTGGCAGGTATGCCGTGGGTGCGGGGCGCGGACGACGGCGCCGACCCGTTCGGTACGGCCCGGTTGCGGCGCGGCGTGCTCGACGCCTGGGCCGCCTCGCCGGCCCGGTTCCGTGAGGACGCCAACGCGGAGGAGGATCTCGCGCTCGGCGGCTACCGCGACCGGCTCGCCGTGGAGCTGGCGCAGAACGCGGCGGACGCGGCGGCCCGGGCCGGCGTCGCCGGCCGGTTGCGGCTCACCCTGCACGCCGCCGACGGCGGTGCGCCCGCGGTGCTCGTCGCCTCCAACACCGGCGCCCCGCTGGACGCCACCGGCGTCGAATCGCTCTCCACGCTGCGCGCCTCCGCCAAGCGGGAGAGCAGTGTGGCGGCCGGCGCGGTCGGCCGGTTCGGCGTCGGGTTCGCCGCGGTACTGGCGGTCAGCGACGAACCGGCGCTGGTGGGCCGCACCGGCGGCGTCCGCTGGTCGCTCGCGGAGGCCCGGGAGCTGGCCGAGGCGGTCGCCGCGCACAGCCCCGGCCTGGGGGGTGAACTCCGCCGCCGTGAGGGGCACGTACCGCTGCTGCGGCTGCCGCTGCCCGCGGAGGGCACCGCGCCCGAGGGGTACGACACCGCGGTGGTGCTGCCGCTGCGCGACGGTGCCGCGCAGGACCTCGCCGAGCGGCTGCTGGCCGGTCTCGACGCGGCGCTGCTGCTGACCCTGCCGGGGCTGGCCGAGGTCGTGGTGGAGACGCCGGAGGGCGTCCGGACGCTGACCCGGCGTCAGGACGATGTGTACGTGCTGATCGAGGACAGTGAGCGGGGGGCCACCCGGTGGCGGGTGGCGACCGACGGCGGCGCGTTGGACGCGGCGTTGCTGGCGGACCGTCCGGTCGAGGAGAAGCTGCGGCCGTCCTGGTCGGTGACCTGGGCGGTGCCGGTGGACGCGTCGGGCGCGCCGGTGCCGCCGGGCACCGTGCCGGTGCTGCACGCGCCGACCCCGACCGACGAGCCCCTGGGCCTGCCCGCGCTGCTCATCGCCTCGTTCCCGCTGGAGCCGACCCGGCGTCATGTCGCGCCAGGTCCGCTCGCGGACTTCCTGGTGGGCCGGGCGGCCGCCGCCTACGCGGGCCTGCTCGGCGACTGGCAGCCGGTGTCGGCCGGCACCCTGGACCTGGTGCCGGGGCTGCTGGGCAAGGGCTGGTTGGACGGTGAACTCCGTCGGCAGGTGCTGGATCTGCTGCCCCGGGTGCGGTTCCTGCCGAGCGCGGCGGCGGAGACCGCCGCGTGGGGCGAGGGTGAGGGCGAGAACGGCGAGCGGTACGTCCTGCGGCCGGTGGACGCCGAGTTGGTGGAGGGCGCCGGGGCGGCGACCGTCGGGGTGTTGGCCGAGCTGTTCCCCAGTCTGCTGCCGGCCGGGCTCGAACGGCGGGCGGAGCTGCGGGCGCTGGGCGCGGCCCGGGTGCCGCTCACCGAGATGATCGACCGGCTGGCGGGTGTGGAGCGGTCGCCGGAGTGGTGGTGGCGGCTCTACGACGCGCTGGCCGGCACCGACCCGGACCGGCTCAGCGGCCTGCCGGTGCCGCTGGCGGGCACCGGGCGGACCACCATCGGGCCGCGCCAGGTGCTGCTGCCGCTGCCCGACGGCGGCCCGGACGCCGGGGACGAGGCCGCGGACCGGCACCGCACGCTCACCCGGCTGGGGCTCAAGGTCGCCCACCCCGATGCCGTCCACCCGCTGCTGGAGAAGCTCGGCGCGACCCCCGCCGCACCCCGGGCCGTTCTGACGACGCCTCAGGTGCGGGCGGCGGTCGCGCACTCGCTGGACGCCGACGAGGACGCCTACGACGTCTTCGCGGACGAGCTGGCGCCGGGCGCCGGGGTGCCGCTGGGTGCGGAGGAGCTGGCCGAGGCGGTCCTCGGGCTGGTCCGGGACGCCGATCTGGCGCCCGGCGACGAGCCCTGGCTGGCCGCGCTGGCGCTGCCCGACGAGGACGGCGAACTGGCGCCGGCGGGCGAGCTGGTCTTCCCCGGTAGCGACTTCGAGCGGGTCATCCGGGAGGGCGAACTCGCCGCCTGCGAAGCGGAGCTGGCGGAGCGGTGGGGCGCGCAGCCGCTCACCGCGGTGGGGGTGCTGGCCACCTTCGCGCTGGTCCGGGCAACCGACGTGGTGCTCGATCCGGACGAACTGGAGCCGCGGGACGGTGACTTCCCCGAGCCGGACGACGCCGGACTGCTGGACGCCGTGGACGTGTGGTGCGAGGACATCCTCGACCTGCTGCCGGAGACGCCCGTGCCGCCGGTCGTCACCGAACTGGTCGCGGTCCGTGACCTCGACCTGGTCGCGGACGACGCCTGGCCGCAGGTCCTGGAGATGCTCTCCCAGCCGCCGCTGCGGGACGCGCTGACCGCGCCGGTGCGGGTACTGCTCCCGGACGGCACCACCGAGTCGGTACGGCCGTACACCGCCTGGTGGCTGCGCGGCCACCCGGTGCTGGACGGGCGCCGTCCCGCCGGACTGCGTGCCGCGGGCGGCGATCCGCTGCTGGCCGGGCTGTACGAGGCGGCGGACGCGGGCCGGGTCGACGCGCAGGTGCTGCGCGCCCTCGGCGTCCGTACCTCGGTGGGGGCGCTGCTCGACGAGCCGGGCGGCGCGGCCGAGCTGCTGACCCGGCTCGCCGATCCGGACCACGGGGTGGGGATCGGGCAACTCCACGCCCTGTACGGCCTGTTGACCGATCTCGACCCGGATCAGGTGACGCTCCCCGACGAGCTGCGGGCGGTCGTAGACGGGGAGATCCAGGTGGTGGACGCGGCGGACGCGCTGGTCGCCGACGCCCCGGACCTGATGCCGCTGGCCGGCGGCCGGGCGCTGCTGCCGGTGCGGCCGGCCCGCGCCGCGGAGCTGGCCGAGCTGTTCCAGGTGCGGCGGCTGAGCGAGGCGGTCGCCGCGGAGGTCCGCTCCGACGGGGCGGCGCACGACGTTCCGGAGGCGGTCCGGGCCCTGCTCGGCCCGGCCGCCCCCGAGGCGTACGTCGAACACGAGGAGCTGCTGGTCGACGGCTCCGACGGCACCGCCGGCCCCGACGGGGGTGTGGAGCTGGACTGGCGGTGGAGCCCGGACGGCACCCTGCACGCCGCGACGCTGGAGGGCGTGGCGGCCGGTCTGGCCTGGGCGAGTGGGCAGTGGCCGCGCCGGTTCGAGGTCGCGGCGCTGCTGGAGGATCCGGACCGGGTCGACGAACTGGCCCGGGCGCGGTGGTTCGACTGAGAACGGTGCGCCCGGTGTGAGTGGGGCGTGAGGGAGGCGGTCGTCGGACGTGTGGAGTCCGGCGGCCGCCGTCGTGTTTCCGGCCCGCCCCGCCGGCCCGGCCTTTCCCGCCGGACCGGGGCGTGCGAATGCGGAAAAGCAGGATGCCCCGGGCAAACGGTGCGTCAATAACGGAGCCTGGCACGGAAGTTGCCGGATCCCGCCGACAGGCTAGAGTGCCAGAGCGATCTTCGATCATTCTCTCGTCGCACACCGAGACCCTTCCTGGAGGGTGCCCGCCGCGGATCGGCATCCCGATGCCCGGGCCCCGTCCCTGCCGATCGCCCCTCCTGCCCCGCCCTGCCCTGCCCCGCCCGCCGTCGCCATCGCCACGAGGACCTGTTTGATGCCAGCACGGATATCCTCCCGCCCCGGGGCAGCGCCCACGCCGTTGGGCGCCGCACTGCGCACACTGGCGGTCGCTCTGGTGGTGACCGGTGGGCTGTGCGTCGGTGTGGTCCTGCTCGTACCGGAGTCCGCGCGCACGCTGCTCGCCTGGACCGGGGGGATCTGCGCGGTGCTGCTCAGTGGCGCGGTGGCCACCGCGGTCTACCAGCAGCGGCTGGTCCGGCTCTACCGGTCGCGGATCGGGAGCATGAAGACCGAGGCCGAGCGGCTGGCCAACGTGACGATGCCGGGGCTGGTCGCGCAGCTGCGCGACGGGGCGTCGGTGGACACCGCGCTGGGCCGCACCGACCTGCCCGCGACCGCGGCGCACCAGCGGATCGTGCGGACGCTGGCCGAGGAGGTCGGGCGGGGTGAGCGGATGCGGGCCGCGGCGATGTCCGCATGCGCCAACGCCGCCGGCCGGGTGCAGGCGCTCGCCACCGGGATGCTCGCCGACCTGCGCGAGATGGAGAACCGGCACGGCGAGGAGGTGCTGGGCGACCTGCTGAGGCTGGACCACACGACGGCGCAGGCGGGACGGCTGGCGGACAGCATCGCGGTGCTGACCGGCGCCCGGTCCGGACGCCGGTGGAACAAGCCGATCGCCATGGAGAGCATCCTGCGTGGCGCGATGGGGCGGATCAGCGCCTACCGCCGGATCCAGCTGCACAGCAGCAGCGACGTCGCGATCGCCGGCCACGCGGCCGAGGGCATCATGCACGCGCTGGCCGAGATCATGGACAACGCCGCCTCGTTCTCCCCGCCGTCGTCGCCGGTCCACGTGTACGTGGAGGAGGCGCAGGCCGGCGTGGTGGTGAGCGTCGAGGACAGCGGGCTGGTGATGGGCGAGGCCGCGCTCCAGCGCGCCCAGGAGACGGTGTCCGCGGACACCCTGGACCTGATGTCGCTGTCCGGGACGCGACTCGGGCTCGCCGTGGTCGGCTGCCTGGCGCGCAAGCACGGGCTGAACGTCTCCTTCCGGCCGTCGGCGCGCGGTGGCACGGGCGTGGTGATCCTGATCCCGCAGCAACTGGTCACCGAGACCCGGCCGGCGGAGCAGCCGTCGGTCAGTGCCCCGGCCGCCCCCTCAGGGCCGGCTCCGCGGCCCGTCGTCCCGGCTCCCCGGCGTACCCGCGAAGCCGAGCCCGAGGAGCGGCCGGCGGCCCGGAGGCCGGCGCGGGAGGCCGGCGCGGCGCCGGACCGGACCGTACCCGGGAGCCGGGCCGCGCGCCCGGCCGACGCCCCGGCGCCGCTGCCGCGGCGCACCGCCCGGACCGCCGGGTCCGAGCCGGACGCCGTACCCGCGCCGGAGTTCGGCGAGAGCGGGCTCCCCAAGCGCCGTCGTGGCCAGACCCTGGCCTCCGCCCCCACGGGGAACGGGCCGGTGCGCGACGAGGCCGCGCGGCCCGCGCGCTCCCGCGAGGAGTCGGCGGCACGGTTCCGCGCCTTCCGTCAGGCCGTCCAGGGCAGGTCCACCCAGGACGGCGCCGACGCCCCCCGTACCAGCGGCACGCCCGCGTCACCCCCAGCCCCCTCGCCAGCACGCCCGGAGGACGAGACCCGATGAACACCACTGACCACAGCCTCGACTGGATGCTGGAGAACCTGCTCCAGAAGACCCCCGGGGCCCGGCACGCGCTGGTCCTGTCCCGGGACGGGCTCAAGCTCTGCCACTCCAAGGACCTGACCGTCGACCAGGCCGACCAGCTCGCCGCGATCGCCTCCGGGATCCAGAGCCTGTCGCACGGCGCGTCCGTGGAGTTCGGGGACGGCACGGGGGGCGTGCGGCAGGCGATGACGGAGTTCCACGGCGGGTTGCTGTTCATCGTCGAGGCGGGCAACGGCGCCCACCTGGCCCTGATCGCCGTCGAGGACGCCGACGTCGGCCTGATCGGCTTCCACATGAACGAGCTGGTGGAGCAGATCGGCGAGTACCTCCAGGCCGCCCCGCGCGGTGAGGGCGGGCCGTCGGCATGAAGCGGCTCGGTCCTGACGACGATCCGGACCGGCTCTACACCGTCACCGGCGGCCGCAGCCGGTCCGCCGACGACCACACGCTCGACCTGGTCACCCTGATCGTCAGCGAATGCGATCCGACCCCGGGCATGCAGTCCGAGCACGTCCGGATCCTGACCCTGTGCCGTCGTCCGACGGCCGTGGTCGAGCTCTCGGCGGAGCTGCGGATGCCGGTCAGCGTGGTCCGGATCCTGCTGTCCGACCTGCTGGACAGCGGTCAGGTCACCGCCCGGCACCCGCGGGTCACCGCGACCGCCCAACTACCCGACGCCGACCTGCTGAAGGAGGTGCTCGATGCACTCCACCGCCTCTGAGCCCGCGCACCCCGGGGGAGCGGCCGGCACCGACGCCGACCGCGTTCCGCTGCGCGCCACCGCCGACAACGGCCTGAAGATCGTCATCGTCGGTGGCTTCGGCGTCGGCAAGACCACCATGGTCCGCTCGGTGAGCGAGATCCGACCGCTGAACACCGAGGAGACGATGACCCGGGCGGGGGTCGGCGTCGACGACCCCAGCGGGGTCGAGTCCAAGACGACCACCACCGTCGCCTTCGACTTCGGCCGGATCACCGTCAACGACAGTGCGGTGCTCTACCTGTTCGGGGCGCCCGGCCAGGAACGCTTCTGGTTCCTGTGGGACCGGCTGTTCTCCGGCACGCTGGGCGCGGTGGTGCTGGTCGACACCCGCCGGCTGGACGACTCCTGGTACGCCATCGACCGGTTGGAGGCGCACGGGATGCCGTTCATCGTCGCGCACAACGACTTCGGCGGGGACCCGCACACGTTGCAGCAGATCCGCGACGCGCTGGACCTCTCCCCGGACGTGCCGCTGGTCGGCTGCGACGCCCGTGACCGGGAGTCCTGCAAGGCGGTGCTGATCGCACTCGTCGACCACCTCTACGCCCTGTCCACCCAGGACGCCGTATCCGTTCAGGAGAGCGCGGAGACCGCACTGTGAACGACCCGCAGCACCCCACGACCGGCGGCTGCCCGCTGGGCGCCGGTACCCGCGGCGCCCCCGGCACGGACGCCGTACCGCTCTACGGTTCCGGGCTCAGCGGCGACCCGGCCCGGCTCTACCGTGAGATGCGTGCACGGTACGGGACGGTCGCGCCGATCCTCCTGGACGGCGACGTCCCCGGCTGGTTCGTGCTCGGCTACCGCGAGCTGCACCAGGTCACCAGCAACCCCGAGTTGTTCGCCCGGGATTCCCGCCGCTGGCACGCCTGGGAGCGGATCCCCGAGGACTGGCCGCTGATGCCGTTCGTCGGTCACCAGCCGTCGGTGATGTTCGCCGAGGGGCCCGAGCACCGCCGCCGGGCCGGCGCGATCAGCGACGCGCTCACCGCGATCGACCAGTTCGAGCTGCGGCAGATCTGCGAGCGGCTGGCGGACGGGCTGGTCGACGCGTTCGCCGGGTCCGGTGAGGCGGACCTGATGGCCCGTTACGCGGCCCGGCTGCCGCTGCTCGTCATCGCCGAGCTGTTCGGCTTCCCGCACACCGAGGTGCCCGAACTGGCCGCCGACATCGCCGCCTCGCTGAATGCGGACGACGGGGCCATCGCCGCACACCAGCGGGTCGCCGGACGGATGCAGCGGCTGATCAAGGCCAAGCGGTCCACGCCGGGCGCCGACGTGCCGTCCCGGCTGCTGGCCCATCCGGCGGGGCTGGCCGAGGAGGAGGTGGTCATCGACCTGCTGGTGGTGATGGCCGCCGCCCAGCAGCCGACCGCCAACTGGATCGGCAACACCCTGCGGTTGATGCTGACCGACGACCGGTTCGCACTCAGCCTCTCCGGCGGGCGGCGCAGCGTCGGCCAGGCGCTCAACGAGGTGCTCTGGCACGACACCCCGACGCAGAACTTCATCGGCCGCTGGGCGGTCCGCGACACCCAGCTCGGCGGGCGCCGGATCCGGACCGGGGACCTGGTGATCCTCGGACTGGCCGCCGCCAACACCGACCCCCAGGTGCGGCCGGACTTCAGCGACGCCGGGTCCGACGGCAACCAGGCCCATATGTCCTTCAGTCACGGCGACCATGCGTGCCCCTACCCCGCCCCGGAGATCGCCGAGGTGATCGCCAAGGCCGCGGTGGAGGTGCTGCTCGACCGGCTGCCGGACGTGATGCTGTCGGTGCCGGCCGAGGAGCTGGCGTGGCACCCGTCGCTGTGGATGCGCGGACTGGTCAGCCTGCCGGTGGAGTTCACGCCCGCGTACACCCCGATCCCCGCGATGGTGGCACCGGGTATGACACGACGCTGACGACCAAATGACGCCGGTAGTACGAGAGTTGTGGCCCCTCGTCGCCAACTCTCCCGCACCGGGTGACGTTTCACGTGAAACGTCACCCGGTGCCCGCGTGCCGCTAGGCCCTAGTCGGCCGGGGTGAACCGCACCGGCAGCGCGTCCAGCCCGCGGGTGAACACCCCCCGCTCCCGGGGTCGCGCTCCCGGCTCCACCGCCAGGTCCGGCAGGGCGTCCAGCAACTGCGCCACGCCCACCTCGATCTCGGCCTTGGCCAGCAGCGCGCCGACGCAGAAGTGCCGGCCGAGGGCGAACGCGAGATGGTCCGCGGCCGCCGAGAACGCCGTGGTGGCGGACAGGTCGGTGCGGTGGATGTCGAAGACGTCCGGGGCGGCGTAGCGCCGCTCATCGCGGCCGGCCGCGCCGATCAGGCAGGTGAGGGTGGCGCCCTTGGGCACCCGGCCGCCGCCGATGGTGAGGTCCTCCGCGGCCTGCCGCATGATCATGTGCACCGGCGGGGTGTACCGCAGGGTCTCCGCGAACGCCCGCGGGATCAGCGAGTGGTCCGCGCGCACCGCGGCCAGCTGCTCCGGGTGCCGCAACAGGTTGTGCACCAGGCTCGATATCGCCTTGTCGGTGGTGTCCCCGCCCGCGGTCAGCAGCAGACTGCAGAACGCCTTGATGTCCTCGTCGCTCATCCGCGTGCCGTCGATCTCCGCGGCGCAGAGCGTGGAGAGCAGGTCGTCGCCGGGGTGGTCGCGGCGTTCGCGGATGATCGGCAGCAGGTACGCGGCGAATTCGTCGCGGGTGCGCAGGCCGGCCGCGGCGACGTCCGGGTCCTGGGCGAGGTTGCCGAGGAAGCCGATGATCGCCGTGTACCAGCGGTGGAAGCGGTCGTGATCGGCCCGGTCCAGGCCCAGCATGTCCGCGATGACGTTGACGGGGAAACGGGTGGCGAAGTCGGCCACCAGGTCCGCGCTCCCGGCCCCGCGGAAGGCGTCGATCAACTCCCGGGCGTTGCGCTCGATCACCGGCAGGAACGACTGCTCCAGGGTGTTTCCGCGGAAGGCGGGGGCGACCAGCGCCCGGCGGACCGCGTGTTCCCGGCCGCTCATCTGCAAGATGGTCCGGCCGTGTACCGGCTCCAGCTGCCAGTCGTAGTTGTCCGTGGTGAACACCGGGTCCTTGAAGGCCCGTTCGACGTCCTCGTACCGTGAGATGACGTAGCTCTGGGTGGCTTCGTGGTGCAGCAGCGGGAAGTCGTCGCGCAGCACGCGATAGGCGGAATAGGGGTCCGCGGCGAATTCCGGCGACAGGATGTCCGGCGCTTCTCGGTACACGGGCACGACTCTCCTCGGTTGGGTACGGGACGGGGCCGCGGCGGGCGCGGGCGGTCCGTCCCCCCAAGATCGTTGCTGGAGTGGGCCGTTATCAAGAGGATCCACCGACCGGCGCCGCACCGACGGCCGTCCGGGGCACCGCTATCCGGAGTGATCCGGAACGATCCGGAATAATCCAGATCGGACATCTCCCGTCATGTCGGCTCGCTGGGCATTCGTCGTTCCGTAACCACAGATATGACTCCCGAGGTCGTACGCAGGACTTTGTCAGACGCTTTCCCACACTTTTCAGGGAAGTGACGCCGAATCATCGCGGAATCTCGCTCGAACGTGAAGGTGCAGTTCAGAGGCGGTAAAAAACCGTTGGGTAGGTTGTCTGACGGTCCGTTGGCGTGGTTGCATCCCAAACCTGTTCACGGGGCGCCGGGCACGTTCCCTTTCCGGGATCCGGGCGCCCTGTCAAGAAATCCGCAATCGTGAAGGGAAATGCACGCCATGCGTAACGGCTTCACCCCTGAGAACGCCACCGAGATTTCCGACGGCGAGCTGGACGCGATTTCCGGCGGCCTCGCCACCTTCGGCGGCGAGATCGCCGGCCACGGTGCCATGGTGCACGTCGGCGACGTCCTCGGCGGCGCCGAGTCCCTCGCCCCCTCGGTGCCCGGCGGCCCGCTCGGCGGTCTGGTGACGGTCCGTACGGTCGGCTTCTGAGCCGAGCGGTCCGCCACGGCCGTCGCCGCACGGCCGTAAACCACCGGGAGCCCCGGGACGTCCCTGACGCGTCCCGGGGCTCCCGCGGTGTGTCAGCGGGGGAGCCCCGGCCGTCCCGCCCGGCCTCGGCTCTCCCGCAGAGTCGGGGCCTTCGCGCGCCCGCTCGGCGCGGGCGTCACGCCGGGAAGCGCCGCCCCACCCACCGCCAGGCCACCTCCAGCAGCAGCGCCGCCACCGCCGCGATCGCCACCGCCGTCCACGGCATCGTCGTCCCCACCAGCCGCAGGTCGAAGAAGCGCTGGAGCCACGGCGTCACCAGGACGATCAGGAAGCCCAGCCCCATGAGGAGGACCAGACCGATCCGCCACCAGGTGTACGGGCGGGCGATGATCGCCAGGACGTACAGGGCGGTGAGGAAGAGGGTCAGGGTGGCGGCGCTGGTCTGCGCGCTGAGGGCGTCCGGGCCGGTGTAGTAGACGCGGGCCAGCAGGTAGGTGGCGAACGCCGCGAGGCCGGTGATGAGGCCGGAGGGGACGGCGTAGCGCATCACCCGGCGGACGAAGTGCGGGCGGGCCCGCTCCTTGTTGGGCGCCAGCGCGAGGAAGAAGGCGGGGACGCCGATGGTGAGCGTGGACAGCAGCGTCAGGTGCCGTGGCAGGTACGGGTAGGGGATCTGGCAGCAGGCCACCAGGACGGCGAGCAGCACCGAGTAGACGGTCTTGGTGAGGAAGAGGGTGGCGACCCGGGTGATGTTGCCGATCACCCGGCGGCCCTCGGCCACCACCGACGGCAGGGTCGCGAAGCTGTTGTCGAGGAGGACGATCTGGGCGACCGCGCGGGTCGCCTCGGAGCCGGACCCCATGGCTACGCCGATGTCGGCGTCCTTGAGGGCCAGTACGTCGTTGACGCCGTCGCCGGTCATCGCGACGTGGTGGCCACGCGCCTGGAGCGCGCTGACCATGTCCCGCTTCTGCTGGGGCGTGACCCGGCCGAAGACGGCGCCCTCCTCCACGGCCCGGGCCATCGCCTCGGGGTCGTCGTGCGGCAGGTGCCGGGCGTCCACGGGGGAGTCGGCGCCGGGCAGCCCCAGCTTGCCGGCGACCGCCCCCACCGACACCGCGTTGTCACCGGAGATCACCTTGGCCTGCACGCCCTGCTCGGCGAAGTAGCGCAGGGTGTCGGGGGCGTCCGGGCGGAGCCGCTGCTCCAGGACGACCAGGGCGACGGGCCGGACCTCGCGTGCGACGTCGGGGTGGTCCAGGGGCCGGTCGACGCGGGCCAGCAGCAGCACGCGCAGGCCCTGGGCGTTGAGCCGGTCGATCTCCGGCAGCAGCGGGTCGTCGCCGGTCAGCAGCACGTCCGGCGCGCCGAGCAGCCAGGAGGAGGGCTCTCCGCCGGGCTCCTCGAAGGCGGCGCCGCTGTACTTGCGGGCGGAGGAGAACGGGAGGGTGCCGGTGCACCGCCAGGAGTCCGGGGCCGGGTAGGCGTCGACGATGGCCTGGAGGGAGGCGTTGGGGCGCGGGTCGGACGCCCCGAAGGCGCCGAGCACCTGCTGCACGCGGGCCGGTTCGCGGTCGCTTTGCGACCGCACAGCACTGTCGCTTTGCGACCGCGGGTCACTGTCGCCCTGCGGCCGCAGGTCACCGTCGCCCAGCGTCCGCAGCTCGCTGACGTCCATCCCGCCCTCGGTGAGGGTGCCGGTCTTGTCCAGGCAGACCACGTCGACCCGGGCCAGGCCCTCGATGGCCGGCAGCTCCTGCACCAGGCACTGTCTGCGGCCGAGCCGGACGACGCCGATGGCGAAGGCGACCGAGGTCAGCAGCACCAGCCCCTCGGGGATCATCGGCACGATCCCGGCGACCATCCGGCGGATCGCGGAGTCGGCGGGCAGGCCCAAGGTCAGCAGGTGGCTGAGGATCAGGCCGAGCGCGGTCGGGATCATCATCCAGGTCACGTACTTGAGGATCCGGCTGATGCCGGTGCGCAGTTCGGAGTGGACCAGGGTGAAGCGGCTGGCCTCCTCGGCGAGCTGCGCCGCGTACGCCGCCCGGCCCACCTTGGTCGCGGTGAACGCGCCGTTGCCCGCGACGACGAAGCTGCCGGACATCGCCGGGTCGCCGGGCTTCTTCACCACCGGGTCGGCCTCGCCGGTCAGCAGCGACTCGTCGATCTCCAGGCCGTCGCTCTCCAGCACCTCGCCGTCGACGATGACCTTGTCGCCGGGGCCGAGTTCGATGACGTCGTCGAGGACCACCTCGGAGGTGAGGACCGCGACGGCGGATCCGTCGCGGCGGACGGTCGGCCGGGCCTCGCCGATCAGGGCCAGGCTGTCCAGGGTCTTCTTGGCGCGCAGCTCCTGGAGGATGCCGATGCCGGTGTTGGCGACGATGACGAAGCCGAACAGGCCGTCCTGGATCGGGCCGACGATCAGGATGATCACGAAGAGGACGCCGATGATGGCGTTGAACCGGGTGAAGACGTTGCCCCGGACGATGTCCGCGGTGGAGCGGGAGGACCGCACCGGGACGTCGTTGACCTCGCCCCTGGCGACCCGTTCGGCGACCTCGGCGGTGGTCAGTCCGCCCCGGGCCACCTCCCGGCCGTTCCCGGTGGCGGGCCGGCCGCCGCCGGGCTCCGGTTCCTCGACTTCGGTCTGCGCCGGGTCCGTCATGCCCTAGACGTTACGGGCGTAATGACCGCTTCACCCGCTGGCGGTCGACAGGGGTGGTGTGGGGGTTCTGTCCGGTTACGCGGCAACCCCGGGCGGCCGGGCGGCGTCCGGTGGCGGGCCGGGCGGGGTGCCGGCCCGGTGGGGACGGGGGAGTGTCAGGCGGCGTCCGGGGCGGCGGTGGCCGCCGCCCGCTTGATCGCGGCGTCCCGCTTGCGCACGTACCAGACGCCCAGCAGGCCGAGCCCGCCGCCGGCCAGGCAGGTCCACAGGAACCAGGTGTGGCGGTGGTCGGCGTACCAGCCGTAGAAGGGCAGCTGGGCGAGGAAGAGCACGAACCAGATGATGGTGCCGCCGGTGATCGTGCCGACGACGGGACCTTCGAGGGGCGCCGGGGCCTCGCGTAGTTCGGACTTCTTCCACATGGGGGTCAGCTTACGGGGCCGGGGGCGGCGCCGGCCCGAGCCCTTCTCGTAGGCGCCCGAGGGGTCTACGCGCGGAGATAGCGATCAACGAATTGTTTATTCATACTGAACCTTTCCGGAACTGACTGGTTCGGATCGTTGATTCCTCCAATCTGATCCCTCCACACTGTTCCCGTCCATTGGTTGCTGTCCCGCCGCCTGTGCGCGTCCCGGCCTTGGGGCAGACCCCAAGGCCGTCGCGCCTGCTCCGGCCCGTACGACTGAGGTCCCGCATGTCGCCCTCGACCCCCTCGCCGGTCGACGCCCTGAAGAGTCCTGGCCCACAGCCGCCCAAGAACGGTCTCGACCGCTTCTTCAAGATCTCCGAGCGGGGCTCGACGGTCAGCCGCGAACTGCGCGGCGGACTGGCCACGTTCTTCGCGATGGCCTACATCGTGGTGCTGAACCCGATCATCCTCGGTGCCGGTGTCGACAAATACGGCCACCATTTGGACAACGGCCAGCTGGTCACCGCCACCGCCCTGATGGCCGGTCTGGGCACGGTCCTGATGGGCGTGATGGGCAACGTCCCGATCGCCGTCGCCGCCGGCCTGGGCATCAACGCCGTGGTCTCGCTCCAGCTCGCCCCCAAGATGAGCTGGCCGGACGCGATGGGCATGGTGGTGCTCGCCGGTCTGGTGCTGATGATCCTGGTCGCCTCCGGGCTGCGGCAGCGGGTGATGGACGCGATCCCGGGCGGGCTGCGGCGGGCCATCGCGATCGGCATCGGCCTGTTCATCTCGCTGGTCGGCCTGGTCGACGCGGGCTTCGTGTCCCGCAACCCGGACGCCGCGCACACCACCGTCCCGCTGAGCCTGGGCCAGGGCGGTCAGCTCAAGGGCTGGCCGGTGCTGGTGTTCGTCCTCGGTCTGGCGCTGATGTTCGTGCTGACCGTCCGCAAGACCAAGGGCGCGATCCTGATCGGCATGGTCACCATGGCCGTCGTCGCGATCATCATCAACGCGGTGGCGACCATCCCGGACGCGTCGTGGGGGCTGGCCGTCCCGAACGTCCCGGACAAGATCGTCGGCGCGCCCGACTTCGGACTCATCGGGCACATCAGCCTCTTCGGAGGCTTCAAGGAAGTCGGCGTGCTGACCGGCTGCCTGTTCGTCTTCACCGTCCTGCTGTCCGGCTTCTTCGACGCGATGGGCACCATCATCGGCGTCGGCGAGGAGGCCGGGCTGCTGGACAACGAGACCGGCAACCTGCCGAACATGGGGCGGATCCTGATGGTCGACGGCATCGCGGTCGCCGCCGGCGGCTTCGGCTCGGCCTCCGCCAACACCTGCTTCGTGGAGTCCACCGCCGGCGTCGGCGAGGGGGCCCGCACGGGCCTGGCGAACCTGGTCACCGGCGGGCTCTTCCTGCTGGCGCTGATCTTCACGCCGCTGGCCACCGTCGTCCCCTCGCAGGCCGCCACGCCCGCGCTGCTGGTCGTCGGCTTCCTGATCATGGCCTCGAACGTCCGGGGCATCGACTGGGGTGACTTCACCGTCGGCATCCCGGCGTTCCTGACCGTCGTCTCGATGCCGTTCACCTACAGCATCACCAACGGCATCGGCATCGGCGTGCTGGCCTTCATCCTGCTGCGGGCGGCGACCGGCCGCTTCAAGGAGATCCCGTGGCTGCTGAACGCGGTCGGGGCCTGCTTCCTCGTCTACTTCCTGCTCAACCCGATCGAGCAGGTGCTCGGGGTCAGGTAGGCGGCGGTCCGGTCGGACCCGTCACGAGGGTCTGGGAGCCGGCCGGCCCCCAGCCGTGCAGCCGCTCGGTCTCGTCGACCGAGCTCGACAACCGTTCATCGAAGTCCTCGCGGATGAGCGTCCGGACGACATAGTCCTGGACGCTCATTCCGCGTTTTGCGGCATGCTGCCGAAGGCGCTCCAGCAGCTCCCCGTCGACGCGCAGGCTGAGCACTCTCGATCCCATACCGACACGGTCCCCGCACGGTGCGGTCAGGTGTGTCGCTTTCCGCGACGTCCTCACTCATACGGGTGATGCCCGGGTGACGCGGAACGGACCCGGGTGCCGCCGCTTTCCTTAGAAAGGCTAATGAGCTATGCTAAAGACTATGCCGGAACTGTCCAACGGTGTCGACGTTGACGCCGTGAATTCCCTGCGGTCCGCCGTGATGCGCCTCTCGCGCCGCCTGAAGCACCAGCGGGTCGACGAGTCGCTCAGCCCCACCGAGATGTCGGTGCTCGGCACCCTCGCCCGGTGCGGCCGGGCCACGCCCGGCGAGCTGGCCCGCAAGGAGCACGTCCAGCCGCCGTCGATGACCCGCATCGTGGCGATGCTGGAGGCCAAGGGGCTGGTCCGGCTGGAGGCCCACCCCGACGACCGCCGCCAGAAGGTGGTCACCCAGACCGAACAGGCCGAGGCGATGCTCGAAGAGAGCCGCCGCAAGCGCAATGCGTGGCTCGCCGAGCTGGCCTCAGGGCTGGACGAGGACGAGTGGGCCAAGGTGCGGGACGCCGCGCCCGTACTGGAGAAACTCGCACAGCTGTAGAGCCATGGTCCAAGGAGGCGAACCCACTTTGAGTACGGGATCCGGAGCACACTCCGCCCCCGCACCGAACTCCCACGACGACACGGTCACCGACGACGCGACCGCGACCACCCCGGGCCCCACCGAGGCCCCCGGTATCGCCGCAGGACCGGCCACCGCCGCGACTGCCACCGCCGGCACCACCGCCGGCCACGCCGCCACACCGCGCACGGGCATGTTCAGCTCCCTCCGCATACGCAACTACCGCCTCTTCGCCACCGGTCAGGTGGTCTCCAACACCGGCACCTGGATGCAGCGCATCGCCCAGGACTGGCTGGTGCTCAGCCTCACCGGCTCGTCCGGCGCGGTCGGCATCACCACCGCGCTCCAGTTCCTGCCGATGCTCCTCTTCGGCCTCTACGGCGGCGTCCTCACCGACCGCTTCGCCAAGCGCAAGCTGCTGCTGTGCACCCAGGCCGCGATGGGCCTGACCGGTCTGGCGCTGGCCGGCCTCACGCTCAGCGGCCAGGTCCAGGTCTGGCACGTCTACGCGGGCGCCTTCCTCCTCGGCCTGGTCACGGTCGTCGACAACCCGGCCCGGCAGGCGTTCGTCTCCGAAATGGTCGGCCAGCGCGACCTGCGCAACGCGGTCAGCCTGAACTCCGCCAACTTCCAGTCCGCCCGGCTGATCGGCCCGGCCGTCGCCGGTGTCCTGATCACCGCCTTCGGCAGCGGCTGGGCGTTCCTCTTCAACGGCCTGTCGTTCCTCGCCCCGCTCACCGGCCTGTTGATGATGCGCACCGCCGAACTCCACAAGGTGGACCGGATCCCGCGCAGCAAGGGGCAGCTGCGGGAGGGCCTGGACTACGTCCGCCAGCACCCCGAACTGATCTGGCCCATCGTCCTGGTCGGCTTCATCGGGACCTTCGGCTTCAACTTCCCGATCTGGCTGACCGCCTTCACCTACAAGGTCTTCCACGCCGGAGCCGGCACGTACGCGCTGTTCAACGGCCTGATGGCGGCCGGTTCGCTGATCGGTGCGCTGCTCGCGGCCCGCCGGGCCAGCTCCCGGCTGCGGATGCTGGTCGGCGCGGCGCTGGTCTTCGGCCTGCTGGAGTGCGTCGCGGCCCTGGCGCCCGGGTTCTGGGTCTTCGCAGCGCTGCTCGCCCCGATCGGCCTGGTCGGCCTGACGATCAACGTCACCGCCAACTCCAGCGTCCAGATGGCCACCGACCCGGCGATGCGCGGCCGGGTGATGAGCCTGTTCATGATGGTCTTCATGGGCGGTACGCCGCTGGGCGCGCCGCTGCTCGGCTGGGTCACCGACGCCTACGGCCCCCAGGTCGGCTTCCTCGCCGGCGGGGTGATCTCCATGGCGGCCGCGGCCCTGGTCGGCCTGGCCCTGGCCCGGTCCGGCGGACTCCGCCTCAAGATCGATCTGCGGCGCGGGCACCCGCACGTGGCGTTCGTCCCGCGGATGGGCGCCGCCGGCGAGGCGGCGGAGAAGGAGTTGGCGCCGGCGGCGTAGCCGTCTGCCGGGCACGGCGGCGATCGTGGGGCAACACTGGCCCCATGAGACTCTTCGCCGCCGTGCTGCCCCCGGCCCACTCCCTCGGCCAACTGGCCTCGGAAGTAGGCCAGTTGAAGAAGCTCCCGGACGCCGACCGGCTGCGCTGGACCGGTCACGACAGCTGGCACTTCACCCTCGCCTTCTACGGCGAGGTGCCCGAGGACGTCCTCCCCGAGCTGCACGAGCGACTGGCCCGCGCCGCCCACCGGCACGCCCCCTACGACCTGCGGATCGCCGGCGGCGGCCGGTTCGGCGACCGGGTGGTGTGGGCCGGGGCGGACGGCGACCGGCCCGCCATGCGCCACCTCGCGGACGCCACCGAGGCGGCCGGCCGCCGGGCGGGCCTGCGGATGGGCGACCACCGCCCGTACACCCCGCACCTCACCCTCGCCCGGAACCGCACCGGCGGCCTCGACCTCGTCCCGTACGCCGCGGCCCTGGCCGACTTCGAGGGCAGCCCCTGGACGGTCGAGGAGATCGCCCTGGTGCGCAGCCACCCGCCCGCGCCCGGCGTCCCCGGCAGCCAGCCGCACTACGAGCCGGTGGCGCGGTGGCCGCTGGGCGGCTGAGCCGAACACCCGGGTCGGCGAAGGGTCCGGTTCGGCCCCGGTTACGCTCAAAGGGTGGATCCCAAAACCCGTAACCGGATCATGTCCGGTCTGTTCGCCGTGCTGCTGATCGTCGTCATCGTGGCGGCGGCGCTGCGCTGACCCGAGCCGCCCGCCGGGGCGCGGGCCGCCGATCAGCCGGGCAGCAGCCGGCTCACCGGGCTCACCGGGCGCGCCGGGCTCCCGGGCTCACCAGGCGAACGCCTCCGGCGACGGCCCCGGCCCCGGGAAGACCTCGTCCAGACCCGTCAGCAGCTCCGCCGACAGCTCCAGCTCCACCGCACGCAGCGCCGAGGCGAGCTGGTCGGCGGTGCGCGGACCCACGATCGGGCCGGTCACCCCGGGCCGGCCGAGCAGCCACGCCAGGGCCACCTCGCCCGGCTCCAGGCCGTGCTTGTCGACCAGGTCCTCGTAGGACTGGATCTGCGCCCGGACGGCGGGGTCGGCGAGGGCGTCCGCGGCCCGGCCGGACGCCCGGCGCCCGCCCTCGACCCCCTTCTTGATCATCCCGCCCAGCAGCCCGCCGTGCAGCGGCGACCAGGGGATCACGCCCAGCCCGTAGCCCCGGGCGGCCGGGATGACCTCCATCTCGGCCCGCCGCTCCGCGAGGTTGTACAGGCACTGCTCGCTGACCAGGCCGTACGAACCCCGGCGCGCGGCCGTCTCGTTGGCCTGCGCGAGGTGCCAGCCGGCGTGGTTGGAGGAGCCCGCGTAGAGGATCTTCCCCTGCTGGACGAGGACGTCGACGGCCTGCCAGATCTCGTCCCAGGGTGTGTCCCGGTCGACGTGGTGGAACTGGTACAGGTCGATGTGGTCGGTGCCCAGGCGGGTCAGGCTGGCGTCCACCGCCCGACGGATGTTGAGCGCGGAGAGCTTGTCGTGGTTGGGCCAGACCGGCTCGCCGTCCGGCCCCATGTTGGCGTACACCTTGGTGGCCAGCACGGTCTTGTCCCGCCGGCCGCCGCCGCGGGCGAACCACGAGCCGATGATCTCCTCGGTGCGGCCCTTGTTCACGCCCCAGCCGTAGGCGTTGGCGGTGTCGAAGAAGTTGATGCCCGCGTCCAGCGCGGCGTCCATGATGCGGTGGCTGCCCGCCTCGTCGGTCTGCGGCCCGAAGTTCATCGTCCCGAGGACGAGGCGACTGACCTTGAGTCCGGTGCGTCCCAGCTGCGTGTACTTCATGGTCGTCCAGCCAAGCCCTTGGAGCCCGCTCGAAGCAAGCGGTCAGGGGGCGTAGCGGTCGCCGACGTCCCACGCCTGGTGCATCGCATCGGCGAACGCGCCGGCCAGCAGGTGCTCGCCCAGCACCGACGGATGGGTGCCGTCGTAGGTGGCCGTGTCGATCTCCCAGTCCTCCGGTTCGGAGGCCAGCAGCAGCGGCGAGCCGGGCGTGTCGAGGTCGGCCACCGCCTTCGCCAGCAGCTCGTTGAAGCGCGTGCACTGGTCGCCGAAGTCCGGGTCCATCAGCGTCCGCACATTGGGTATCACCGGCATCAGCACCGCCCGGATGTGCGGTCGGGCCGCCCGGGCGCGGTCCACGAAGCGCCGCACGTTCTCCGCCGTCTGCTCCGGGTCGGTGTAGAACCCGAGGTCGATCAGCCCCAGCGACACCAGCAGGGTGTCGGCCCGGTGCTCCCGCACCGCGTCCTCGATCAGCGGCGCCATGTGCAGCCAGCCCTCGCCCCAGCCGGCGAGGTGGCACTGCGCCTTCTCGGGGAAGGCCGGGTCGGCGTACGCGGGGGAGTCCGCGGCGCCGGTGGCCGGGTCGTGGAGCGTGCGGCGCGGTCCGACGATGCGGTACGGGCCGGCGTACGTCGCGTTGAGGTGCTGCCACATCCGGTAGCGCCACGTGAAGTCGCCGGAGCTGCCGATCGTCATGGAGTCCCCGACGCACATGATCCTCATCTGGCCATGATGGCCGAGAACGCTACCGCCGGGTACGTGACGCTGGCCACGCCGCCCCGGGCGACCGGGCGCCATGGCAGGCTGTGCCCCATGTATGCCGCCGTGCGCCGCCCCCGGAGCCCGCGACGTCCGCTCCCCTGCGCGGCGGGGGTGGCGGCCGCGGCGCTAGCGCTGCTGACCGCGACGGGCGGGCCGGCCGCGGCCGCGGAGCCCGACGGCTTCACCCTCACCGACCCCCGGATCACCGAGTCCAGCGGCCTGGCCGCCAGTCGAGCCCATCCCGGCATCTACTGGACGCACAACGACAGCGACGACGGCCCCTACGTCTACGCCGTCGACGCCGCCACCGGCCGGACGGTCGCCACCGTCACCCTGCGCGGCATCGGGGCGCCGCGCGACGTCGAGGCGATCTCGGTCGGCCCGGACGGCCAGGACGGCCAGGTCTACGTTGGCGACATCGGCGACAACCTCGGCGGCAGCTGGGACCACGTCTGGATCTACCGCTTCCCCGAGCCGAAGCAGCTGCGCGACGTCACCGTCACCGCCGAGCAGTTCACCGTCCGGTACGCGGACGGGCCGCGGGACGCGGAGGCGTTGATGGTGCACCCGAAGACCGGCCGGGTCTACCTCGCCAGCAAGAAGCAGGGTGGCGGGGCCGCGCTCTACGAGGGCCCGGCCCGGTTGTCCACCTCCGGGAGCAACACCTTCCGCAAGGTCGCCCTGGTGGACCTGTGGGTGACCGACGGCGCGTTCTCCCCGGACGGCACCCGGCTGGTGCTGCGCGGCTACTTCGGGGCGCGGATGTACCGCTGGCGGGACGGCCGCCCGGACGACCTCGGCGGGGCGGCGGTGCCGCTGCAACGGCAGGGCGAGTCGGTCAGCTTCACCCCCGACGGCCGCACGCTGATGTACGGGTCGGAGGGGCGCGGCAGCCAGGTCGAGCCGGTGGCGCTCAGCGGGGAGCAACTCCCGGACAGGGCCCGGCGGGACGGCGGCGCGGCTCACGGGGACGTGTCCGGTGGGGACGGCGCGGACGGGCGGCCGGGCGAGCGGTCCGGCGACCCGGCGCCCAGCTACGGCAAGGGGGCGCTGGTGCTGGCGGGGGCGACGGCGCTGGTACTGGCCATCCGGAGCCTGCTGCGGCGGGGCCGCCGCTAGGGTCCTCGTCGGGCTGTGGGGCTGGCGGGCTGTTGGCCCGTCGGACTGTCGGTCCGTCGGTCGGTCTGTTGGGCTGTCGGCCCGGGGGCCCGCCGCCCCGGCTACACCTCTGGCGCGTCCTCTACCGGCCGTAGCTCGTAGTGGAGCGTGCGCTCGCGCCGCAGTCGGTGGACGAGCGGCACCACCAGCCCGTGGATGAGCGGGTACTTCCGCGTCAACGACCGTTCGGCGCGCCGGTATTCGCGGGTGGTCGGGTCGAGCAGCCGGGCCCGGGCCCGGACGGTGGGGCCGGTGGGCCTCCCGCGCCAGGTCGAGGCGCAGAACTCCACCTCGGGGAAGTTCCGCATCCGTTTGACCTTCCAGGCGCTGCCGAAGGTGCGGAAGTAGGCGTGGTCGCCGTCCACCGCGAGGTTGACCGGGGTGTCGACGCCGGTGCCGTCCTTCTTGTAGGTGGTCAGCAGGATCGTTCCCTGCCGCTCGAAGGGGGCGAGGCCGGGGCTGGGAGGAGTCCGCATGCCTCCATGGAGGCACATCCGGCCCGTTTCGTCACGTCTCGTCGCGGTGCGTCCCGTGCGGCGGCCGGTCGCGGTGCGCCCATTCGGGGACGCGGCCGGGGCTCCGGGCGCCCGGGCGGCGATGGCCGCGTACGCAGCTTCTTGGCGGTGCGCCGCTTCCGGCGGCTGGGTCGCTGACGCCGCGCTCCTACGAGGCGCCTCGGTCCTCGAACCGCGTTGTCAGTAGCGGCAGTTACGGTGCAGACATGGCTGACGCAGATGTCCACGAAGACGGTATCGACCTGAATGAGGAGTCTGCTGAGGGGTCTGATGAGGGGTCTGATGAGGAGTCCGATGAGGAGTCCGACCCGAACGAGGAGGTGAAGCTCTGGCGCGGCGCCGAGATCGACCTGACCTTGATTTTCCCGCCGTTCCCCACCCCGGGCGCCGGCGCCGCGGTCCGGGCTCCGCACGACCCGGTGCGCGCCCGCCGGTTCGTCGAGGAGCTGAGCACCGTCGCCGAGGTGCTGGAGCAGCTTCCGGACCGCCCCGTCGACGACATACCGGCGCCGGAGGTGCGTGCCGACCTCGACTGCGTCGCGGTCGGCTGCTGGGGCAACGTTGTCTGCTTCCTCGACCCGGCGCTGGGCAGCGACATGCTCAGCCCGGCGATGGAGGAGGAGATAGCGCGGCAGCGCGAACGGTACCCGGAGGCCCGGATCGTCGGGTCGGTCGAACTCGACTACGGAAACTCCTACCTGGAGGACCATGTGGTCCTGCCCAGCGGCGAGCAGTTGTTCGTCGGCGGCTGGGACTGCGATGGCGATGACGCGTGGACGTATGCCGGCGATCCGGGGGAGATCCTGCGCGCCATAGGCGTCGACCGCGAGACCGCGGCGGGAGCGGGCTTCGACCTCGACGAGGAGCCGCGCGAGCGCAGCTGGAGCGCTCTCGGGGCGCTGGTGGTCGGGCGGTTCGTCTACACCGGCGAGGAGCCCACGGTCTCCTACTTCCGCGTCCGCCGCACCGAGGATGGCGCCTACAGCCGCGACGAGGTGTGGTTCTCCCGGTAGTAGCCGTTTCAGGGGGTGGGGCTCAAGGGCCTGTCCGGTAGATCGGAGTGGGCCTCAGGGCCTGTCCGGTGGATCATGGTCGGGTGGGCCCTGGCCCTCCAGGCCGGGGCTCGCAGCCTCCTCGTAGGCGCGCAGCGTGTCGATGAACAGCTGCCGCTGATCCGGTGTCAGCGGCGCCAGGGCGCGGCGCCAGGCGGTAGCTCCGCCGGCCAGCCAGCTGTCGATGGCCGGGCGCTTGGCGTCGCTGATGCTGACGATGCGCCGGCGGCGGTCGGACGGGTCCTCGCGGCGCTCCAGGATCCCCTTCCGGCTGAGCTCGCCGATCATCAGGCTCACCGTCGTCGGCGCCACTTCCAGCCGGGCGGCCAGGTCGTTGACGGTCATCGGGCCGTCGAAGAGCAGGTACGACAGTAGCGACAGGTGCCGGGGCGCCAGCGCGAGTGACTGGAGTTCCTCCGGCACCGTCAGTCGCTTGACCCGGCCGACCATGCGGGGCATGAGCAGCAGCAGTGCCCGGACGGCGGCATCGACGTCGGGCCCGGGCCCTTCGGCTGCTGCTTGGCCCTGCGCACGGCGCTCCGTTGACATCGCCCCTCACTCCATTTAGCTTTACCTTCAAAGATGCTTTGCATGCAAAGGTAATTCCGCTCGCCGGTCCTAGCCGACCGGCTCGTCGAACGGAGATTTCCCGTGCCGCACCTCAACGTACAGATCGCCGAGGAACTCCTCGACGGCCAGGTGGAGACGAAGCTCATCCAGGCCCTGACCGAAGGGGTCGCCGACGTCTTCGGCGACTGGGGGCGCAGCCGGGCGTCCGTGGACCTCCTCGGCCTGCCGCGTGAGCGCCGAGGCCGGGGCGGGGTGCCCGGCGCGGCGCCCGCCCCGATCGTCACCCTGACGATGCGGGACGGCGCCTTCACCCGCGCCGGGGACACCCCCGCGCGGCTCGTCGCGGCACTGACCGACCGGACCGTGGGTGTCCTCGGCGAGGGCACCCGAGACGAGTTGTCCGTGGTGCTGGTGGGGATCCCGGCCGGACGGTCGGGCGTGGGCGGTGACGTCGCCTGATCGGCCGTTCTCCGCGTACGACCCCGGCACGCGGAGGGCCCCGGCGGTCTTGCTGCCCGCCGGGGCCCTCCGTATGCGCGTCGGTGCGGTGCCGTTACAGCTGGCCGACCACGTAGTCGATGCAGGCCGTCAGCGCCTCGACGTCCGCCGGGTCGATCGCCGGGAACATCGCGATCCGCAGCTGGTTGCGGCCGAGCTTGCGGTACGGCTCGGTGTCGACGATGCCGTTGGCGCGCAGCGCCTTGGCGATCGCCGCCGCGTCGATGTCGTCGTTGAAGTCGATCGTGCCGATGACCTGCGAGCGCTTCGCCGGGTCGGTGACGAACGGGGTGGCGTACTTGGAGTCCTCGGCCCAGCCGTAGAGGGTGCGCGAGGAGGCGCCGGTGCGGCCGACCGCCCAGTCCAGGCCGCCCTGGCCGTTGATCCACTCCAGCTGCTCGTTGAGCAGGAAGAGGGTGGCGAGGGAGGGGGTGTTGTACGTCTGGTTCTTCAGGGAGTTGTCGATCGCCGTGGGGAGCGAGAAGAACTCCGGGACGTGGCGGCCGGACGCGTGGATGGCGCGGGCGCGCTCCAGGGCGGCCGGGGAGAAGACGCCGAGCCACAGTCCGCCGTCCGAGGCGAACGACTTCTGGGGCGCGAAGTAGTAGACGTCGGTCTGGGTGATGTCCACCGGGAGACCACCGGCGCCGGAGGTGGCGTCGACCAGCACCAGGGAGCCCTCGTCGGCGCCGGCCACCCGCTGGATCGGGGCCGCGACACCGGTCGAGGTCTCGTTGTGGGTGAAGGCGTAGGCGTCCACGCCCGCCTCGGCGACCGGCTCCGGGTGGGTGCCCGGGTCGGCGGAGATGACGGTGGGCTCGGCCAGCCACGGCGCCTGCTTGGCGGCCTTGGCGAACTTCGAGGAGAACTCGCCGAACGACAGGTGCTGCGACTTGTTCTCGATCAGACCGTGCGTCGCGACGTCCCAGAACGCGGTGGAACCGCCGTTTCCGAGGACGACCTCGTAGCCCTCGGGGAGCTGGAAGAGGTCGTGCACGCCCTGCCGCACCTTGCCGACCAGGTTCTTGACCGGGGCCTGGCGGTGGGAGGTGCCGAGCAGCGAGGTACCGGTGGCGGCCAGCGCGTCGAGCGCCTCCGTACGCACCTTGGAGGGGCCCGCGCCGAAGCGTCCGTCGGCGGGCTTGAGGTCAGCGGGGATCTCGATATCAGCCACGGGGGAAGCCTAAGGGGTCGCGCGGGGGTCGGGTGGAGCGTCCAGCCGGTGAGATGACCTGCGGTCGGAGTGTGGACACGGGGCATCACAGGCGCCTCACGAGCACCTCGCGGGCGTCTCAGAGGCGTTTCGCAGGCGCCTCACGGGCACCTCACGAGCACCTCACGTCCGAAGGGCGCGGGGTGGCTATGCGCCGCCCGCCGCGCTGTCCGCTGCGCCGTCCGCCGCGTAGAGGCCGGTGAGCGCCGCCGCGGCGTCGGCCAGCACCCGGCGGGCCTCGGGCGGGTCCAGCACCTCCAGGGAGTCGCCGAACTGGAGCAGTTGGCGGACGGCGGAGAGCACCGGATAGCCGAGCTCCAGGACCGCCCAGCCGTCCGCGGCCCCCGCCCCGTGGCGTGGCGCCTCCTCCCCGCCTCCCCGCGCTTCCCCGCCTTCCCCCTCTTCCCCGTCCGCCGCGTCCCCCGTCCGTGGCGGCCCGGTCAGCGCGCCGCCCAGGATCCGCACCGCCAGGTCCAGCCGCTCCCGGCGGATCCGGGCGGTCACCCGTACCGGCGCCGGCCGCTCCTCCACCTGCCGCCGCAACTGCGCCCAGACCTCCGCCAGTTCCACGCCCGGCCGCCGCCGGACCGGGGCGTCGGTGACGGCCGCCGACGCGACCCGGTCGGCCCGGAACAGCTGCGGCCGGCCGCGCCGGTCGGCGACCAGGTACCAGGTCCCGGCCTTGGCGACCAGCCCGTACGGGTCGACGGTGTAGGTGCGCAGCCGGGTCTCGCCGCCGTGCCGATAGCGGATCCGTAGCCGCCGGTCGGTGAAGACGGCGGTCTGCAACTCGTCCAGGTCCACCGCCGGGCGGGGGCCGCCGAGCCAGCGGTCGGGGTCCACCAGGATGCGTCGGCCGGCCAGTTCGGCGGCCGGGCGGTGCGGGGCCGGCAGCGCCGCCATCACCTTGCGCAGCGCCGAGCCCAGCGCGTCGTCCAGGCCGAGCGCGTGGTGCGCGCCCTGCGCGGCCAGGATGAACAGCGCCCGGGCCTCGTCGGTGGTCAGCCCCGTGACGTCCGTCCGGAAGCCGGGCAGCAGCGCGATCCCGCCGTGCCGGCCGCGCTCGGCGTAGACCGGGACTCCGGACGCCGACAGCGCCTCGACGTCCCGGTAGACGGTGCGGGTGGAGACCTCCAGGCGCGCGGCCAGTTCGCTCGCCGGGACCCGGCCGCGGGTCTGGAGGAGCAGCAGGATCGAGAGCAGACGGTCGGCCTTCACCCCCGGTTTATATCCCGCCGCTCAACTCCCCTTTAAATATGACGGCCGATGTCAAGTTATTGGCCGAGAGTGCGACGCATGACGACGACCGAAGCACTCGCCCCCACCTCCCGACCCGCCGCTGCCGGCCCGGCCACCGCCCCCGCCCCGCTCGCCCCGGAGGCGGTGGTGGACCTCGTACGGCAGGTCGGCGGGCCCGTGTTCCACCCCGGTGACGAGGGCTACGACGCCGAGCGGTCCGGGTTCCAGGCCGGCTACCGGCACCGCCCCGCCGTCATCGTCGGCGCGACGGACGCCGCGGACGTGGCCGCCGCGGTCGGCTTCGCCCGCGCCCAGCGGCTGCCGGTCGCAGTCCAGGTCACCGGGCACGGCCTCTCCACCGCCACCGACGGCGGACTGCTGATCAGCACGCGGCGGATGACCGACGTCACCGTGGACCCCGTGGCGGGCACCGCACGGGTCGCCGCGGGCGCCGTCTGGGGCCAGGTCGTCGCGGCGGCCGCCCCGCACGGGCTCGCCCCGCTCAACGGCTCCTCGCCCGGCGTCGGCGTGGTCTCGTACACCCTCGGGGGCGGGGTCGGGGTGCTGGCCCGCACCTACGGGTTCGCCGCCGACCACGTCCGGGCCGTCGACCTGGTCACCGCCGACGGGCGCCCGGTCCGGGTCACCGCCGACACCGACCCCGACCTCTTCTGGGGGCTGCTCGGCGGCGGACACGGCCTCGGGGTGGTCACCGGCATGGAGTTCGGGCTGGTGCCGGTGGCCCGGCTCTACGGCGGTCAACTCGTCTTCGGCGCCGAGCAGATCGACGACGCACTCGCCGCGTACCTGCGCTGGACCGACACCGTCCCCGACGCCCTGACCTCCTCACTCGCGCTGATCGTCTACCCCGACCTGCCGCAGCTGCCGGCCCCGCTGCGCGGCCGGCACCTCCTCCAGATCCGGATCGCGTACACCGGCCCCGCCGAGGAGGGCGCGCGCCTGGTGGCGCCGCTGCGCGCGGTCGGCCCGGTGGTCGGCGACGACCTGCGTGAGATGCCCTACGAGGAGTCCCACACCATCCACCGCGACCCCAGCGACCCGCACGCCTACAACGGCGACAACGCGCTGCTCAGCGGGTTGGACGCGGCGGCGCTGCAACGGGTGGCCGCACTGACCGGGCCGGCCGCGCCGATGATGGTGGTGGTGCAGCTCAACCACCTGGGCGGGGCGCTGGCGACCGGCCCCACCGGCGGTACCGGGGCCGGGGCGGTGGGCCACCGGGACGCCCGGTTCGCGCTGCGGTTGCTGTCGCCGCTGGGCGACGCCGACCCCGAGGGCGACCTGGCGACCGTACGGGAGGTGCACGCGGCGGCGCTGGCGGCGGTCGAGCCCTGGCGGATCGGACGGAGCGTCAACTTCCTCCTCGGCGAGCAGCGGGGGCGGGCGGACGCGGCGGAGGTGGCCCGCAGCACCCACGGGACGGCGGCCCGGTCCCGGTTGGCGGACCTCAAGGCCGCGCACGACCCGGAGAACGTCTTCCGCTTCCACCCTTACGAGGCGTGAGCCCCGGTACGAGGCGTGAGCCTTCGTACGCCGGCCGCTCGAACGACCGGCACCCGCCCGGCTAGCTGAAGATCGCCGCCAGCACGATCAGCGCCACGAGGATGGCGAGGGTCTCCCACCGGGCCGCGCGGCGCAGCGTGTCCATCGACGAATGACCGCCGGACGACCGGTGCGGCTGCCAGGGCAAGGAATCGTCCGACGAGTGGTGGGAGGAGTGGTGGGCCGTGTGGTGGGAGGCGCCACCGGACGTGTCGTCGCTCATGCGTTCCATGCTAGGTCCTGTCCGGTGGTTCATGGCCGGGTCCGCGGCGACACCGTTATCCACAGCCCTTGATCCGCCCCCACCCTCTCTGCGCACCCTGGAGTCATGGCTGATCGCACGGAGACGGACAAGCGGAACGGCGGCGGACCCGGCACGAGCGGACGGGGAACGGATCGGGCGGCGGCCGCCCGCCGCGACCTGGCGCGCGAACTCACCGCGGCGGTACGGGGCGAGGTCTCGGCCACCGCCGCCGACCGGGCCCTGATGACGATGGACGCGTCCAACTACCGGCGGGTCCCGGACGCGGTGGTCGCGCCCCGGGACGCCGAGGACGTCGCCGCGGCGCTACGGGTCTGTCGCGAACGCGGCGTCCCGGTGGTGCCGCGCGGCGGCGGCACCAGCATCGCCGGACAGGCCACCGGCACCGGCGTCGTCCTGGACTTCACCCGCCACCTGCGCCGGATCGTCGCAGTGGACCCCGTGACCCGCACCGCCGTCGTCCAGCCCGGCGTCATCCTCGACGACCTCCGGGCCGCGGCCGCCCCGCACGGGCTGACCTTCGGCCCCGACCCCTCCACCCACAGCCGCTGCACCCTCGGCGGCATGATCGGCAACAACTCCTGCGGCTCGCACTCGGTCGCCTGGGGCACCACCGCCGACAACGTCCACACCCTGGACCTGCTCACCTACGGCGGCGAACCGGTCCGGGCAGGCCGCGGCACCGACCCCGAAGGCCGCCCCACCGGCCTCCCGCCACGCCTGCGCGACGGCGTCAAGGCCCTCGTGGACCGGGAGTTGGCGCTGCTGCGCACCGGCTACCCGACCGGCCTCCCGCGCCGGATCTCCGGCTACGCCCTGGACGCGCTGCTCCCCGAGGCGGGCACCGACCTGGCCCGTGCCCTCACCGGCAGCGAGGGCACCCTCGGGGTCGTCACGGAGGCCACCGTCCGGCTCGTCGAGGCCCCCGCGGCCCGTGCGCTGGCCGTCCTCGCCTACCCCGACGAGAGCGCCGCCGCCGAGGCCGCACACACCCTCCTGCCACATGAGCCGCTGACCGTCGAGGGCATGGCCGCCGACCTGGTCGGCAAGGGCGCCGCCGGGCTGCCCGACGGCGGCGCCTGGCTGTTCGTCGAGACCGGCGGGGCGAGCCGCGCCGAGGCCGCCGCCCGGGCCGAGGCGCTGTGCCGCGCGGCGCGGGCGGACGGCGCCACCGGCCACGCCCTCGTCACCGACCCGGCCGGTCAACGCGCCCTCTGGCGGATCCGCGAGGACGCCTCCGGCACCGCGACCCGCACGCCCGACGGCAGAGAGGCATGGCCCGGCTGGGAGGACTGCGCCGTCCCACCGGCCCAACTCGGGCCCTACCTACGGGACTTCCGCGCCCTGCTCGCCCAGCACGGCCTGCGCGGTACCCCCTACGGCCACTTCGGTGACGGCTGCATCCACGTCCGGATCGACTTCGACCTGCTCACCCCGCCCGGCATCCGCCGCTTCCGGGAGTTCTCCACCGACCTGGCCGCCCTGGTGGTGGCGCACGGCGGTTCGCTCTCCGGCGAGCACGGCGACGGACAGGCCCGCGCCGAACTCCTCCCCGCGATGTACGGGGAAGAACTGGTCGGCCTCTTCGGCCGGTTCAAGGACCTCTGGGACCCGGCCGCGGGCCTCAACCCCGGCATGCTGGTCCGCCCGGCCCGCCTCGACGACAACCTCCGCTTCGCCCCGCTGCCCAAGGGGCCGGTCCCGGTCGAGTTCGGCTACCCACACGACGGCGGCGACTTCTCCGCCGCCGTTCGCCGCTGCGTCGGCGTAGCCAAGTGCCGTACGGAACAGTTGAGTTCAGGTTCGACGGACGTTATGTGCCCGTCCTTCCGGGCGACCGGCGAGGAGCAGCACTCCACCCGCGGGCGCGCCCGGCTGCTGCACGAGATGCTGGCCGGTGAGGTGGTCACCGACGGCTGGCGCTCCCCGGAGGTGCGCGAAGCGCTCGACCTCTGCCTCTCCTGCAAGGGCTGCCGCAGCGACTGCCCCGTAGGGGTCGACATGGCCACCTACAAGGCGGAGTTCCTGCACCACCACTACGCGGGCCGGCTCCGCCCCGCCGCCCACTACACCATGGGCCGCCTGCCCCAGTGGCTGCGCGCCGCCGCCCCCGCGGCGCCGGTCCTCAACGCGCTCGCCCGCACCCCACTGGCCGCGGTCGCCAAGCGGCTCGGCGGGATCGCGCCGGAGCGGGAGATCCCGGAGCTGGCGCGGGAGACGTTCCGCCGGTGGTGGTGGCGCCGGCACACGACGACGGGTGCGCCTACGGGCGGCCGGACCGTCGTCCTCTGGCCGGACACCTTCACCAACTTCCTCTCCCCGGAGGTGGGGCGGGCCGCCGTCCGCGTCCTGGAGGCCGCCGGACTGCGGCCCCTGCTCCCACCCACCGCACCCCTGGCGGCCCGCCCGGCACTCCCGCTGCCCCGCCTGCCCCGCCCCGGCCTCTGCTGCGGCCTGACCTACGTCTCCACCGGCCAGCTCACCCAGGCCCGGGCCGTCATGCGGCGGACGGTGGAGGTGCTCAGCCCCCTCGTACGCCCCGGCCGCCCCTTGGTCGTCCTCGAACCGAGCTGCGCCGCGGCGCTCCGCACCGACCTGCCGGAGCTGCTCGCCGACGACCCCCGCGCCGCCCGGCTCGCCGCCGCCGTCCGCACCTTCGCCGAGGTGCTGGAGGAGCTCGCCCCCGACTGGGTCCCGCCCCGCCTCGACCGACCGGTCGCCGGCCAGACCCACTGCCATCAGCACGCGGTCCTCGGCGACGCCGCCGACCGCCGACTCCGCGAACGGGCCGGTCTGGACGGGACGTTGAGTGGCGGCTGCTGCGGTCTGGCCGGCAACTTCGGCTTCGAACGCGGCCACTACGACGTCTCGGTCGCCTGCGCCGAGGACCAACTCCTGCCCGCCGTAAGGGAGGCCGGCCCGGACACCGAGATCCTCGCCGACGGCTTCTCCTGCCGCACCCAGCTCGCCCAACTCGGCGACCGCCGGGGACGACACCTGGCGGAGGTCCTGGCGGAGGGGCTGGACGCGGGGCAGACGTGGGAGACGGGGGAGGGGGCGGGGAGCTAGCCGGTCGGCGGGCCCATCGGCCGGAGGGCCGGCGGCCGTGCCCCGGATGTCGCGGGCTCGTGTCCGTGCTCCCGGCGACGAGGAATGCCAGGCAGCCGGGCCGGCGGCCGTACTAGCCCATGACCTCGTGGGCCAGGGAAACCAGGTCCGGGATGCGGGGGTGGCCGGGGCCGTCGCGCCAGGCGATCACGACGGGGACGGGCGGGGCGTCGGTCAGCGGGACGTACGCCATCGCCGGGTGCGGATGCATACCGGCGGTGGCGGAGGTGGTGACGCCGACCGCGCGGCCGCCGGTGATGGCGGCGATCCAGTCGTCGGTGTTGCCGATCGTGATCGTCGAGGAGGGGCGGGCGGTGGGTGGCCAGAGGCCGAGGAAGGTGGTCCCGGAGACCGTGTTCAGGGCGATGGTGCGGGTGGCGAGGTCGGCGAGGGAGATGCTGGGGCGGCGGGCCAGCGGGTCGTCGGCGGGGAGGCCGGCCACCCGGGGCTCGGTCGTCAGCTCCTCGGTGACCAGGCCGGGAGCGCTGACCTCGCCGCGGAGGAGGGCCGCGTCCACGTCGCCGCGGGCGAGGCCGGCCGTGCGGTCGTCGATGCGGAGCAGTTCGAGCGGGGTCTCCGGGTGCTCCTCGTGCCAGCGGCGGAGCAGGGTGGTGGTGTCCGCGCCGGCCGCGGACCAGGCGTGGCCCAGGCGGAGCGGCCAGCCGGTGTGCCGCCCGTAGGCCAGGGCGCGGTCGAAGGCGGAGAGCGCGAGGGTGGCCTGGTCGCGGAAGGCGAGGCCGTCCGGGGTGAGCGCCAGGTGGTGGGTGGTGCGGTCCACGAGGCGGACGCCCAGCGCGTCCTCCAGTTGGCGGAGGGTGCGGGAGACGGCGGGCTGGGTGAGGTGGAGGCGTTCGGCGGCGCGGGTCACGCTGAGGGTGTCGGCGATGGCGAGGAAGCAGCGGAAATGACGCAGCTCGATGCTCATGCCTGCGGAGCATAACAACCGGCGAAATCGCATTTCACGTGCGGGAACGTGGGTCGTAGCGTGGGGGTGTGAATGCTTCCTCCGCGTCGTCCGCGGGTTCCTCCGCCGGTTCCTCCCATGGGTCGTCCGGGGCCGATGCGCTCGGTTCCGAGATACCTCAGCCCGTGCTGCCCGCGCCCGTGCCGCCCTCGCCCGAGGTGGTGTCGGCCGAGGTGGAGGCCGCGGCCCGGGGCGTGGGCGATACGGGCACAGCGCGGGCGCGGGGCCGGCTGGTGTCGGTGGGACTGGTCATCGGCGGGATCGTCTCGTTGCAGTTCGGGTCGTCGGTGGCGGTGCTGCTGTTCCCGCGGGCCGGGGCGCTGGGCGTGGTCACGCTGCGGCTGGTCGTCGCGGCGCTGGTGCTGCTGATCGCCTGCCGGCCGAAGGTACGGGGCTACGGGCGGGGCGACTGGGCGACGATCATCGCCTTCGGCGTGGCGCTCGTCGGCATGAACTCGCTCTTCTACCAGGCGATTGACCGCATTCCGCTGGGGGCCGCGGTCACCCTGGAATTCCTCGGGCCGCTGATCCTTTCGGTGGCGACGTCGCGGCGGCTGCTGAGTGTGGTGTGGGCGGCGCTGGCGCTGGGGGGTGTGGTGCTGCTGGGGCGCGCGGGGTTCGACGGGCTGAGTCTGGTCGGGGCCGGGTGCGCGCTGGCCGCGGGTGGGCTGTGGGCCGCGTACATCCTGTTGTCGGCGCGGACCGGGCAGCGGTTCCCGCAGGCGGACGGGTTGGCGTTGGCGATGACGGTGGCGGCGGTGCTGAGTCTGCCGCTCGGGGTGTTCAGTGCCGGGACGGCGCTGCTGAATCCGGTGACGGTGGGGCTGGGGGCGGCGGTGGCGCTGATGTCGTCGGTGATGCCGTACACCCTGGAGCTGCTGGCGCTGCGGAAGCTGCCGGCGTCGGGGTTCGCGGTGATGATGAGCCTGGAGCCGGCTGCGGCGGCCACGGCCGGGTTCCTGGTGCTGGGGCAGGCGTTGGGGTGGGTGGAGTTGGTGGCCATCGGGCTGGTGGTGGTGGCCAGTGCGGGGGCGGTGTTGAGCGGGTCGCGCCGCTGAGGTTTGTGGCCGCCGTACGTTGTCGGCTGTCCCGCCGTGGTGGTTGCGGTGGCCTCGGGTTCCGTCCGGTGGGGGCGGGCGCTGTGCGGGTTCTGTCCGGTGGGTGGGGCCGGAGGGGCTGCCCCGGGGTCCGTCCTCGGTGCGGGCGCTTCTGGTCAGTCAGATGAGGAATGCCCCGGCGTTCGCTCCAGATCCTGCGGGCGCACCCCGGGACATCCCCTCCGGCCTACGCCGTCGCCGACTGCCCGCCGGTGGGCCTGCACGCCGGACACGCACAGGGCGGATAGCGGCCCGGCATGTCGTCGACGAGCCGCATCGGATCGTCGGTCCGCACGACGACCGTACGGAGCGGGGTACGCTCACCGGCCGCCGAAACCCGGTACACGGACAGCGTCATCCGCCGCGGGTTGATCTTCCACGGATTGGTCTTCACCGGGCCCGCCCCCGCTGCATTTCCGTACGCTCACGAATCCACGCGGCCAGCCGGAACACTTCGGAAGCGGAAATTCCGCCCAGTTCGACCCGCCCCCGCTCCAGGACGGGATAACCGCCTCGGAGGGACGGAAAGACGAACCCAGCGCCTGTCAGCGCACACGCCAACTCCTCTGCCGCCCGCTGTCCTTGGGCCAAAGCATTGTCCCCGGATGAGGGGTCTTTCTGATTCATGCCACCTATCGTCGGCATGCCTGCCTAGCCTGAAAAGTAACGGCACGTGTACGGGGAGTGCGCGTAGCCGCACCCGAGGAGGCATGGTGAATGCAGACGGCAATGGGGAGCGGGTGCCGACGGCGCTGCGCGTCTTCGGCGGACAGTTGAAGCTCTTCCGGGAGCTGGCCTCGATGAGTCGAGAGGAACTGGGAAGGCAGCTGGGCTATGCCTCCCACACGATCAAGTCCTACGAGCTCGCCCAGCGCATCCCGGAACCGGCGACGGTGGAGCGCGCGGACGAACTGCTGGGGGCCAAGGGGGTGCTGCGGGCGGCGATTCCGCTACTGGAGGAGGTGCAATACCCGAAGTTCTTCCGGGACCTGCCCAAGCTCGAAAAGAAGTGCACGAAGCGCTACTCGTACGATCCGCACTGCGTGCCGGGGCTGCTGCAGACGGAGGAGTACGCAATCGCGGTGATCGGCTGGTATATCCCGGCCTTCACGGAGGATGAGGTGGCCCGACTGGTGGGCGCGAGGCTCGATCGTCAGGCAATGCTCACCCGCGATGACCGCCCCGCCGTGCATTTCGTCGTCGAGCAGGCCGCGTTGGAGCGTCCGATGGGTGGGCGAAAGATCCACCAGGGGCAAATCGAGAAGCTGTTGGAGTGGGTACAGCTGCGCAATGTATCGATCCAGGTCATGCCGACGAACGTGGCGCATCCCGGCCTGGACGGCGCGATGACCCTGTTGGACATGCCGGACCAGCGCACGGTGGTCTACGTTGAAGGTCAGGCCCACGGACTGCTCGTATCCGACCGCGAGAAGGTCAACCGCATGACGCAGCGCTATGGCATGATCCGAACACAGGCCCTGTCCCTCAACGAATCCTTGCAATTCATCGAGGAGTTGGCTGGTAAGGCATGAAGAGTGAACTTGCATGGATGAAGTCCAGCTACAGCGGCCCGCAGGCCGCCGATTGCGTAGAGGTGGCTTTCCAGCCTCACGTCACGCGAGTCCGCGACTCCAAGGACGCGACCGGCCCCCACCTCACCCTCACCCCCGCCACCTGGACCGCCTTCCTCCGTTACGCGGCAGGCGCAACGCCTCGGTGACGAGGGCGATATCGACGGGGAGGCCCTGGTCGAGTGCCGCCGGTCGAGGCGGTCCGTAAGGCGGGGCGCTTCGACTGATCAGGCGGGGACGGGCTCTTGGTCGGCATGGTCAAAGGGCGGGTAGCTCTTGCTGCCCGTTCGCTCGGCCGCGTCAATGTAGTTGGCAAGAGCGTCGCGGGATTGAGCGAGGCTGTCCATCTGATCGTCCAGTCGCTGTAGCCGTGACTGCATCGCAGCGAGCAACTCGGGGCACCCGGGCAGCTGCGGGGCCTCTCCGACCGCACAGGGCAGCACGTACGCGATGTCCTCGGAGGACAGGCCGGCGCTCAGCAGATGCCGGATCTGCCTGACCCGCAGCACGGCGCTCTCATCGAATTCGCGGTAGCCGTTCGCGCCGCGGTCCGCCTCCAGCAGGCCCTGGGCCTCGTAGTAGCGCAACTGATGGGTGTTGACGCCCGTCCGGCGACCCAGTTCCCCGATCCGCATCAAAACCTCGCTTGACCTTCACACCGGTATCAACGTTGACGATGCTGCCATGAACAACACAACCGAAACACCCGTAACCGTCATCGGCCTCGGACGGATGGGCCAGGCACTCGCCGGCGCGTTCCTCAAAGCCGGGCACCCCACCACCGTGTGGAACCGTACGGCCTCCAAGGCCGACCAGTTGGTGGCCGAGGGTGCCCTGCTGGCGCCAACGGTGGGCGACGCGCTCAAGGCGGGTTCCCTGACGATCGTCTGCGTCACCGACTACCAGGGCATGCACGGTCTGCTCGGCGCGGGCGATATCGAGCTGGACGGGCTGACGTTGGTGAACCTGACCTCGGGTGACTCGGCCCAGGCCCGGGAGGCCGCCCAATGGGCCGAGCAGCGCGGCGCCCGTTACCTGGACGGCGCCATCATGGCGATCCCGCAGGCGATCGGGACCGCTGGGGCGGTGATTCTGCACAGCGGGCCGCAGGCGGACTTCGAGGCGCACAGGACCACACTCGACGCGCTCGGCACTGTCACCTACCTTGGTGCGGATCACGGGCTGGCGTCCCTGTACGACGTGGCGGGCCTGGCCATGATGTGGAGCGTCCTGAACGCCTGGCTCCAGGGCACGGCCCTGCTCAGGACGGCCGGTGTGGACGCCGTGACGTACGCGCCGTTCGCGCGGCAGATCGCCGCCGGGGTGGCCGAATGGCTGCCGGGCCATGCCGAGCAGGTCGACAGCGGCTCCTTCCCGGCCGAGGTGGCGTCGCTGGAGACCCACGTCCGGTCGATGGCGCACCTGATCGAGGAGAGCGAGGCGGTGGGTGTCAACGCCGAACTGCCGAAGTTGATCAAGGCGATGGCCGACCGCGCGATCGCCGCCGGACACGGTGGGGAGCAGTATCCCGTGCTGATCGAGGAGTTCAGCCGACCCCGTAACGACTGACCGATTCCAGCCCCGTAGCGACTGACCGATCCCGGCGCCTGGCTCTGGCGCCGGGCGCGTCGAAGGAGCTCGGCGCGCCATGGCAGAAAATCATGCAGGCGTGCTTGATTGTTTCTGGGGGTGCTGCCACGCTCGGGTCTCGCATCACCGCAGCTGATGTCAACGCGCCCGGCCCGTAAGGGATATGGGCGTCCGGCGTGGATGAGGAGAGCGCGCGATGGCCGATCCGCAGGAGGTTCGGGAGGTCCTTGCGGACCTACGGGCCGAGGGTGAGGAACTGGACGGGCTGGTGGCGGGGCTGCCCGAAGCCGAGTGGGGTCGGGCGACCCCGGCGGCCGGGTGGAGCATCGCGCACCAGATCGCGCACCTGTTGTGGACGGACGAGCGGGCCGTGCAGTCCGCGGTCGACCCCGAGGGGTTCGGGCGGGAGGCGGCGGCGGCGTCGGCGTCGCCCGACACGTTCGTGGACGAGGGGGCGGAGCGGGGGGCCCGGATGCCGCCCGCCGAGCTGCTGGCCCGGTGGCGGGCGAGCCGGGCGGAGCTGTTGGAGGTGCTGGCGGCGCAGCCGGCCGGCGGCAAACTGCCGTGGTACGGGCCGCCGATGAGTGTGGCGTCGGTGGCGACCGGGCGGCTGATGGAGACCTGGGCGCACGGGCAGGACGTCGCGGACGCGCTGGGGGTGCGGCGGGTGCCGACCGCGCGGCTGCGGCACGTCGCCCGGATCGGGGTGCGGGCCCGGGACTACGCGTACGCGGTGCGCGGGCTGACACCGCCGGGGGAGGAGTTCCGGGTCGAGTTGGCCGGGCCCGGCGGCGAGGAGTGGGCGTTCGGGCCGGCGGGGGCCGCGCAGCGGGTCACGGGGACGGCGCTGGACTTCTGCCTGCTGGTGACGCAGCGGGTACACCGGGACGATGTCTCCCTGGTGGCCGTGGGGGCGGACGCCGAACGGTGGTTGGGCATCGCGCAGTCCTTCGCCGGGCCGGCGGGTCCGGGGCGGGCGCCGGGCGAGGTGCGGCGGTGACCGGCGCGCGGGAGCCGCTGCGGATCGGGAACGCGTCCGGCTTCTACGGCGACCGGTTCGAGGCCGTACGGGAGATGCTGACCGGGGGGCCGCTGGACGTGCTCACCGGGGACTACCTCGCCGAGTTGACGATGCTGATCCTCGGACGGGACCGGCTGAAGGACCCGCGGCGGGGGTACGCCAAGACCTTTCTGCGGCAGTTGGAGGAGGGGCTGGGGCTCGCCGTCGAGCGGGGTGTGCGGATCGTGACGAACGCCGGTGGGCTGAATCCGGCCGGACTTGCCGATGCCGTAAGGGAGTTGAGTGACCGGGTCGGGGTTCCGGTGCGGGTCGCGCACGTCGAGGGTGATGACCTGGTGGGGCGGGGGTGGGGCGAGGGAGTGCTCACCGCCAACGCCTATCTGGGCGGTGCGGGGATCGCGGAGTGCCTGCGGGGCGGGGCGGATGTGGTGGTCACGGGGCGGGTGACGGACGCGGCGCTGGTCAGCGGGCCGGCCGCGGCGCACTTCGGCTGGGCGGCGGACGACTACGACCGGCTGGCGGGCGCGGTGGTCGCGGGGCACGTACTGGAGTGCGGGACGCAGGCGACGGGCGGCAATTACGCGTTCTTCGGGGAGTTGGGGGACGTGCGGCGGCCGGGGTTTCCGCTGGCCGAGATCCACCCGGACGGCAGCGCCGTGATCACCAAGCATCCGGGGACCGGGGGCGCGGTCACGGCGGGGACGGTGACCGCCCAACTGCTCTACGAGACGGCCGGTGCGCGCTATGTGGGGCCGGACGTCACGGCGCGGCTGGACACCGTACGGCTGACCGAGGTCGGGCCGGACCGGGTGCGGATCGACGGGGTGCGCGGTGAGGCGCCGCCGGCGACCGCGAAGGTCGGGCTGACCCGGATGGGCGGCTGGCGCAACGAGGTGGTGTTCGTGCTCACCGGGCTCGACATCGAGGCCAAGGCGGCGCTGGTGCAGGAGCAGTTGGAGGACGCGTTGGGGCGGGCCGAGCGCCGTCCGCGCGAGGTGAGGTGGTCGCTGGCGCGGACCGATCACGGGGATGCGGGGGTGCAGGAGGAGGCGAGTGCGCTGCTGCGGCTGGTGGTGCGGGACCCGGATCCGGAGGCCGTCGGGCGGGGGGTGAGCGGGGCGGCCGTCGAGCTGGCGTTGGCCAGTTACCCGGGCTTCCACGTGACGGCGCCGCCGGGGAAGGGCGCCCCGTACGGGGTGTTCGAGGCGGCTTATGTGCCGGTGGGGGACGTGCGGCAGGTGGCGGTGTTGCCGGACGGGGGGCGGGTGGAGATCGCGCAGGTGCCCGCGTCGGCGGCGGCAGGGGAGCCGGCTGCCGCGGAGGTTGTCGTGGAAGGGGAGCTTCCGGCGCCGTTGCCGGCGGGGCCGACCCGGCGGGCGCCCCTGGGGGCCGTCGCCGGGGCCCGCAGTGGTGACAAGGGCGGGTCGGCGAACGTCGGGGTGTGGGTCCGGACGGACGACGCGTGGCGGTGGCTCGCGCATGAGCTGACGGTGACCAGATTCCGCCAACTCCTGCCGGAGACAGGTGAGTTGGAGGTCCGACGGGAGGTGCTGCCGAACCTGCGGGCGCTGAACTTCACCGTCGAGGGGCTGCTGGGGGCGGGCGTCGCGTCGCAGGCCCGGTTCGATCCGCAGGCCAAGGCGCTGGGGGAGTGGCTGCGCTCCCGTCTTGTGGAGATACCGGAGGTGGTGTTGCTGTGACCGTGCTCAGGAGCGCGCTGGACCCGAGCGGTGCCGAGTACGCCGAGCGGCGGGCGGTGATGCTGGGGAAGCTGGACGAGGTGGCGGGGGAACACGCCAAGGCGCTCGCCGGCGGCGGGGAGAAGTACGTCGCCCGGCACCGCAAGCGCGGCAAGCTGCTGGCCCGGGAGCGGATCGAACTGCTGGTGGACCCGGACACGCCGTTCCTGGAGCTGTCGCCGCTCGCGGCGTGGGGCAGCGACTACGCGGTGGGGGCGTCGCTGGTCACCGGGATCGGGGTGATCGAGGGCGTGGAGTGCCTGATCACCGCGAACGACCCGACGGTGCGGGGCGGGGCGAGCAATCCGTGGACGTTGAAGAAGGCGCTGCGGGCCAACGAGATCGCGTTCGGCAACCGGCTGCCGGTGGTCAGCCTGGTGGAATCGGGCGGGGCCGACCTGCCCAGCCAGAAGGAGATCTTCATTCCGGGCGGGGCGCTCTTCAAGGACCTGACGAGGCTGTCCGCGGCGGGCATTCCGACGGTGGCGGTGGTCTTCGGGAACTCGACGGCCGGGGGCGCGTACGTCCCCGGGATGTCGGACCACGTGATCATGGTGAAGGAGCGGGCCAAGGTCTTCCTCGGCGGGCCGCCGCTGGTGAAGATGGCGACCGGTGAGGAGAGCGACGACGAGTCGCTGGGCGGGGCCGAGATGCACGCCCGGACGTCGGGACTGGCGGACTACTTCGCGGTCGACGAGCCCGATGCGCTGCGGCAGGCGCGGCGGGTGGTGGCGCGGCTCAACTGGCACAAGGCGCACGGCGATCCGGGCCCGGCCGAGCCGCCGGCGTACGACGAGGAGGAGCTGCTGGGGATCGTCCCGGGCGACCTCAAGGCGCCGTTCGATCCGCGCGAGGTGATCGCCCGGATCGTGGACGGGTCGGACTTCGACGAGTTCAAACCGCTGTACGGGGCGAGCCTGGTCACGGGGTGGGCCGAGCTGCACGGCTACCCGGTGGGGATCCTCGCCAATGCGCAGGGCGTGCTGTTCAGCGCGGAGTCGCAGAAGGCGGCGCAGTTCATCCAGCTGGCCAATCAGCGGGACATCCCGCTGATCTTCCTGCACAACACCACCGGCTACATGGTCGGCAGGGAGTACGAGCAGGGCGGCATCATCAAGCACGGCGCGATGATGATCAACGCGGTGTCCAATTCGCGGGTACCGCACCTCTCGGTCCTGATGGGCGCCTCGTACGGGGCCGGGCACTACGGGATGTGCGGGCGGGCCTACGACCCGCGGTTCCTGTTCGCCTGGCCGAGCGCCAAATCGGCGGTGATGGGGCCGCAGCAACTCGCCGGGGTGCTCTCCATCGTGGCGCGCGCCTCCGCGGCCGCGAAGGGGCAGCCGTACGACGAGGAGGGCGACGCGGCGCTGCGCGCCATGGTGGAGCAGCAGATCGAAGCCGAATCGCTGCCGATGTTCCTGTCCGGGCGGCTGTACGACGACGGCGTCATCGACCCGCGCGACACCCGCACCGTCCTCGGCCTGTGCCTGTCCGCCGTCCACACCGCGCCGGTCGAGGGCGCGCGGGGCGGCTTCGGCGTCTTCCGGATGTGAGGTTCCATGACCACTGACGATTCCGCGGCGGTGACCGTGACCGGGGCCGACTCCGGGGCGGTGACTACGACCGGGGCTGATTCCGGGGCGGTGCCCATGGCCGGTTCCGGTTCCGGGGCGGCCGGCCGTACCGAGATCCGTTCGATCCTCGTCGCCAACCGCGGTGAGATCGCCCGCCGCATCTTCCGCACCTGCCGGGAGCTGGGCATCGCCACCGTCGCCGTGTACTCCGACGCGGACGCGGACGCCGCGCACGTACGGGAGGCGGACAGCGCGGTCCGCCTGCCGGGAGAGACGCCCGCGGACACCTATCTGCGCGGCGAGCTGATCGTGAAGGCGGCGCTGGCGGCCGGGGCGGACGCGGTCCACCCGGGGTACGGGTTCCTCTCCGAGAGCAGCGCGTTCGCCGCCGCGGTGGCGGACGCGGGGCTGGTGTGGATCGGGCCGCCGCCGACCGCCATCGAGGCGATGGCCTCCAAGACCCGCGCCAAGGAGCTGATGGCGGCGGCCGGGGTGCCGCTGCTGGTGCCGGTCGATCCGGCCGCGGCCACCGCCGGGGAGCTGCCGCTGCTGGTGAAGGCGGCGGCCGGCGGCGGTGGCCGGGGCATGCGCATCGTGCGGGAACTGGCGTCGCTGGCGGAGGAGTTGGCTTCGGCTCGGGCGGAGGCGGCGGCCGCCTTCGGGGACGGGGAGGTGTTCGTCGAGCCCTATGTGGAGGGCGGGCGGCACGTAGAGGTGCAGGTCCTCGCCGACGCCCACGGCGCGGTCTGGACGCTCGGCACCCGCGACTGCTCCCTCCAGCGGCGCCACCAGAAGGTCATCGAGGAGGCCCCGGCCCCCGGACTGCCCGACGCGCTCCGGGACACCCTGCACCGGGCCGCCGCGCAGGCCGCACGGGCCATCGACTACCGGGGCGCGGGCACCGTCGAGTTCCTGGTCTCTCCCGCTGCCTCCGACGGGGGGACCCCCGCCTCCGGCCGGGCGTACTTCCTGGAGATGAACACCCGCCTCCAGGTGGAGCACCCGGTGACCGAAGAGATCTACCGGCTCGACCTGGTGGCCCTCCAGATCGGCGTCGCCGAGGGCCGGCCACTCCCCGCCACGCTGCCCGAACCGCACGGCCACGCCGTCGAGGCCCGGCTCTACGCGGAGGACCCGGCGGCCGGCTGGCAGCCGCAGACCGGCACCGTGCACCGGATCGACGTACCGGACGGCGTCCGGCTGGACTCCGGCATCACCGACGGCGACACCGTGAGCATCCACTACGACTCGATGCTCGCCAAGGTCATCGCCTGGGCGCCCACCCGCGCCGAGGCCGTGCGCAAACTGGCCGGCGCCCTGGAACGGGCCCGGATCCACGGCCCGGTCACCAACCGCGACCTGCTGGTCCGCTCGCTGCGGCACCCCGAATTCGCCGCCGCCACCGGACTGGACACCGGCTTCTACGACCGCAACCTCGACAACCTCACCGGGACCGCCACGGCCGGGGACGGCCTGTCCGCGCTGGCCGCCGCCCTCGCCGACGCGCACGGCCGCTCCCGCTTCGGGGGCTTCCGCAACGTCCCCGCCGGCCCGCAGGTCAAGAGCTACGCCTGCGCGGGCACCACCCACGAGGTCCGCTACCGACTCGGGCGCGCCGGGCTCACCGCCGAGGACTTCCCCGGCATCCGACTCCTCCGCCTGGCCGCGGACCAGGTGGTGCTGGACGTCGACGGGCTCCGGCGGACGTTCACGGTCGCCCGCTACGGCGACCGGGTCCACGTCGACTCGCCGTTGGGCGCCCGCACCCTCACCGCGCTGCCCCGGTTCCCCGACCCCACCGCCCGCACGGAGCCCGGGTCGCTGCTCGCCCCGATGCCCGGCACGGTCGTCCGGATCGCGGACGGGCTGGCCGAGGGCGACCGCGTCACGGCCGGCCAGCCGCTGCTGTGGCTGGAGGCCATGAAGATGGAACACAAGATCACCGCACCGGCGGCCGGCACCCTGACCGCCCTGCCCGCCCGCACGGGACAGCAGGTCGAGGTGGGCACACTGCTCGCCGTCGTCGCCGACTGACTCGGGCCACGTAACTGGCTTACGGGCCACACCCGTTACGCATCGCCGGTCGCCGGTCGCCGGTCGCCGGTTACGGGTCACTCGCCATCCGCCATCCGCATCCGCCATCCGTAGGCACTCACTCACCGCCCCAGGAGCCGTCATGAGCAACGCCCTGAGCAACTCCGTGATCGAGTCCGAGGAACACCGCGCCCTGCGCGCCGCCGTCGCCGCACTCGGCAAGCGCTACGGCCGGGAGTACTTCACCACCGTCGTCGCCGAGGGCAAGCACACCGACGAGCTGTGGCAGGACGCCGCCAAGGCCGGCTACCTCGGCGTGAACCTCCCCGAGGAGTACGGCGGCGGAGGCGCCGGCATCACCGAACTCTCCCTTGTACTGGAGGAGTTGGGGGCGGCGGGCTGCCCGCTGCTGATGCTGGTGGTCTCGCCGGCGATCTGCGGCACGGTCATCGCCCGCTTCGGCACCGAGGAACAGAAGCGCACCTGGCTGCCCGGACTGGCCGACGGCAGCCGCAAGATGGCCTTCGGCATCACCGAACCGGACGCCGGATCCAACTCCCACCGCATCACCACCACCGCCCGCAAGGAGAGCGGCGGCGACTGGATCCTCAACGGGCGGAAGATCTTCGTCTCCGGCGTCGACATCGCCGAGGCGACGCTGATCGTCGGCCGCACCGAGGACGCCCGCACCGGCAAGCTCAAGCCCTGCCTGTTCATCGTCCCGCGCGAGGCCCCCGGCTTTGGCCGCAGCACCGTCCCGATGGAACTCGCCGCCCCGGAGAAGCAGTTCGAGCTGACCCTGGACGACGTACGGCTGCCCGCCGACGCCCTGGTGGGCGACGAGGACGCCGGACTGCTCCAACTGTTCGCCGGCCTCAACCCGGAACGCATCATGACCGCCGCGTTCGCCCTCGGCATGGGCCGCTACGCGCTCGCCAGGGCCGTCGACTACGCCCGCACCCGCCAGGTCTGGAAGGAACCGATCGGCGCCCACCAGGCCCTCGCCCACCCGCTCGCCCAGTGCCACGTCGAACTGGAACTGGCCGGGCTGATGATGCGGAAGGCGGCACTGCTGTACGACGCGGGCGAGGACATGGCCGCCGGCGAGGCCGCCAACATGGCCAAGTACGCGGCGGCCGAGGCCGCCGTCCACACCGTCGACCAGGCCGTGCACACCCTGGGCGGCAACGGCCTCACCCGGGAATACGGGCTGGCGTCGCTGATCACCGCCGCCCGGGTGGCGCGGATCGCACCGGTCAGCCGGGAGATGATCCTCAACTTCATCTCCCACCAGTCCCTGGGGCTGCCGAAGTCGTACTGAGGAAGCGGCCGGTGCGCCGGCCCCGGCACCACCGGGCGCGGCGCACCAACGCCCGCCATACGGGGGGAAGTTCCACCGCCCCAAACCGCCGCCCACCGCCGCCCACCGCCGCACCCAGGGGAAGGGCCCTATGGCATCCAAGGCGTCCCATCACTCCGACCATTCCCACCACTCCGACCGTTCCGACCACTCCCACGGCTCCGTCCACTCCCACGGCTCCCACCGCTCCCACGTCTTCCGCAGTGCGTACCCCGACATCGCTCCCGTGGAGCTGCCGATCCACGAAGCCGTCCTCGGGCGGGCCGCCGAGTACGGCGACCGCCCCGCCCTCATCGACGCGCTCACCGGCGCCACGCTCGACTACGCCCGGCTCGACCACCTCAGCCGCCGCCTGGCCGCCGCGCTCGCCGCATCCGGGCTCCGCAAGGGCGACGTACTGGCCCTGCACAGTCCCAACTCGGTGCTCTTCCCCGTGGTGTGCTACGCCGTTTCGCGCTGCGGGGCGGCGGTCACCACCGTCCACCCGCTCGCCACCGAGGCCGAGTTCGCCCGGCAGCTGACCGACTCCGGGGCGTCCCGGATCGTCACCGTGGCGGCGCTGCTGGACACCGCCCGGGGCGCCGCCCGCCAGGCCGGCGGCATCGCCGACATCCTCCTCTGCGACCGCGCCGAGGGCCACCGGTCCGACCGCTCCGACCGCTCCGACCGGTCCGTCTTCGAGCTGCTCGACGACGACCAGCCGGACCCCGAACCGGAGATCACCCCCGCGACCGACCTGGCCGCGCTCCCGTATTCCTCCGGCACCACCGGCACCCCCAAGGGCGTGATGCTCACCCACCGCAACATCGCCACCAACCTCGCCCAACTGGCGCCCGTGATGGCCAACGGCCCGGGGGACCGCATCCTGGCGGTACTCCCGTTCTTCCACATCTACGGCTTCACCGCCCTGATGAACGCCCCCTTGCGCAACGGTGCCACCGTCGTCGTCCTGCCCCGCTTCGACCTGCGCCAGTTCCTCACCGCGATCGAGCAGCACCGGATCACCGAGGTCTACACCGCACCCCCGATCGTGCTGGCGCTCGCCAAGCACCCGATGGTGACGGAGTTCGACCTCTCCTCCCTACGGCGGGTGCTCTGCGCCGCCGCACCCCTGGACGCCGAACTCGCCGCCACCTGCGCCCGCCGCCTGGGCCTGCCCACCGTCCTCCAGGCATACGGGATGACCGAACTCTCCCCGGCCACCCACGTCGTACCGCCCGACGCGGCCCACCGGCCACCCGGCCACCACCGGGCAACGCCGGCGCCACGCGCCGAAGGCACTCTCCCGCCACCGGGCGCGGTCGGCACCCTCCTGCCCAGTACGGAGCTGCGGATCGTCTCCCTGGAGACCGGGCAGGACCTCGGACCGGGGGAGAGCGGCGAGATCGTCATCCGGGGCCCGCAGGTGATGCGCGGATACCTGGGACGCCCCGCCGAAACCGACGCGATGATCGACCCCGACGGCTGGTTGCACACCGGCGACATCGGGCGGACCGACGGCGACGGCTGGCTGTATGTCGTCGACCGCGTCAAGGAGTTGATCAAATACAAGGGGTACCAAGTGGCCCCCGCCGACTTGGAGGCGCTGCTGCTCGCCCACGAAGCCATCGCGGACGCGGCCGTCATCGGCGTCACCGACCAGGACGGCAACGAGGTCCCCAAGGCGTTCGTCGTGCGCCGGCAGGGGGCCGAACTCACCGCGGACGAGGTCATCGCCTACGTTGCAGAGCGAGTTGCCCCGTACAAGAAGGTGCGCCGCGTGGAATTCCTGGACAGCGTGCCGCGTGCCACCACCGGAAAGATCCTCCGGCGCGAACTCCGCGCCAGGGAAAGGAATTCGACGGCCCGATGACGTACGTGGAGCGCTCCCACGAGCGCGGAATCACCACCCTCACCCTTAACTCCCCCCACAACCGCAACGCCCTCTCCACCCGCCTGGTGACCGAACTGCACCAGGCACTCGCGGCCGCGGCCGCCGGCGACACCGTCCGGGCCGTGGTGCTCGGCCACACCGGCGGCACGTTCTGCGCCGGCGCGGACCTCTCCGAGGCCACCTCCGGCACCGCCAAGGACGGCCCCCTGGGGCTCGCCCGGCTGCTGCGGGCCCTCGTGGAGCTGCCCAAACCGGTCGTCGCCCGGGTGACCGGCCACGTCCGGGCCGGCGGGCTCGGACTGCTCGGCGCCTGCGACCTCTCCGTCGCCGGCCCCGAGGCCACCTTCGCCTTCACCGAGGCGCGGCTCGGCCTCGCCCCCGCGGTGATCTCGCTGCCGCTGCTGCCCCGGTTGGACGCCCGTGCCGCCGCCCGCTACTACCTCACCGGCGAGAAGTTCGGGCCGGCCGAGGCGGCCCGGATCGGACTGGTCACGCTCGCCGCCGACGACGTCGACACCGGACTGGCGCCCCTCCTGGACGGACTCCGCAAGGGCTCCCCCCAGGGACTGGCCGAATCCAAGAAACTCGTCACGGCCGAGGTACTGGCCGCCTTCGACCGGGACACCGACGCGCTCGCCGAACAGTCCGCGCGGCTCTTCGGCTCCGCGGAGGCCCGCGAGGGCATGACCGCCTTCCTCGAACGGCGGGACCCGGCATGGGTGCGCTGACCCCGGCCCGCGGTTCCAAGGAGCCCCAGCAGGAGCGCAGCCGCGCCACCCGGCTCAAGCTCCTGGAGGCCGCCATCGCCTGCCTCGCCGAACGCGGCTGGACCGGCAGCACGGTCTCCGTCGTGGCCGAACGGGCGGGCGTCTCCCGGGGCGCCGCCCAGCACCACTTCCGCACCCGCGAGGACCTGTTCACCGCGGCCGTCGAGCATGTCGCCGAGAAGCGGCAGGGCGCGCTGAAGGCCCTGGCGCACAACCTGCCGCCGACCGGGTCCATCGCCCGCACCTGGATCATCGTCGAGGAACTGGTCGGCCTCTACACCGGCCCGCTGTTCCGGGCCGCCCTGCACCTGTGGGTGGCCGCCTCCGACGAGGAACAACTCCGCGAACGCGTCACCGCCCTGGAGGCCCGGGTCGGCCGCGAGGCGCACCGCACGGCGGTGGCACTACTGGCCGCCGACGAGTCCGTCCCCGGCATCCGGGAGACCGTGCAGGGGCTGCTCGACATGGCCCGCGGCCTGGGCCTGGCCAACCTCCTGACGGACGACACGGCCCGCCGAGACCGAGTCGTGGCCCAGTGGGCCAAGATCATCGACTCCGTCTTGCCGGGGGTTTGACTTCCCACGTTTTTGCGCCTGGCGGCGCGGGCCCTTCGTACGTTGCCGGGTGCGGCACCGTTTCGCCTGCGGCGTGGCTGTTGTCCGCTGCGCGGGGCCGTGCCGTTTCGCCTGGCGGCGTGGGGTGTTGTCCGCTGCGCGGGGCTGTTGGGTGCGGTGTCGGGGCGGAGGGGTCGGTGTGCAGGACTGCTGCGCTTT